>JBEDKD010000408.1:0-8295 GCA_041172365.1 Cyanobacteriota bacterium
ATTGTCGCACTAATCCCTTAAAGGCATTGACTACAGCCGAGTAAGGAATACTCTTTTGAAATTGGTCAAATTTGCCCTCGGTGAAATAGCCCCGGAGTCGGGTATTGGGTTTGTGAATTTCGGCCACTAGGGATGATTTTCCAATGCCAGAATAACCCGCGACTAGCATCATTTCTATTTGGGATTTTTCTGGGTTTGCCACTCGCTCAAATGCTGTTAATAGTGCTTCTACTTCGGCTTCTCTTCCATAGAGTTTTTGGGGAATGTGAAAATGCTCGGAAATATCTTGAGTCCCTAAAGGAAAATCTGATATATTTCCTGTGGTTTGTAACTGCTGCCAACATTGTCCTAAATCATTTCTAATCCCCAAAGCACTTTGATATCGCGCCTCGGCGGTTTTTGCCATCAGTTTCATCACGATTTCTGAGACGGCTTTAGGTATTTCTGGATTAACTTCATGGGGGGAGATGGGTACTTTTGCAATATGACAATGCACTAATTCTAGGGGATCATTTGTGGTAAAAGGTTCTTCTCCTGTCAATAATTTATAAAAAGTGACACCAAGGGAATAAAAATCGGTCCGGTAATCTAGGGAACGATTCATTCTTCCCGTTTGCTCTGGTGAAATATAGGCTAAAGTCCCTTCTAATACGTTCGGGTTTTTTAGGGTAGGATTTTCTCTAGTTAATCGCGTGGAAATTCCGAAATCAATAATTTTTAATTGTCCTGTTTCCGGGTTAAATACTATATTGGCAGGGTTGATGTCTTTATGGATAATATTTACCGCGTGAATTTCCCATAATATGGTTGCTAATTTTTGGGAAATTGACAGAAATTCACCAATTGTCAATAAATGATTATCAAGCAATTTTTTCAAAGATTCACCGCCAAAATCTTCGAGAAACATTACCAAAGTATTTTGATATTTTTCTAGGCCATAAACTTTGACTACACCTTCTATGTTAAGGGTGCGAGTGAGTTCATATTCTTGTTTATAGCGAGTGAGTTCAGCGGGTGTAGGATAATCTTGTTTGAGGATTTTGAGAATTACTCTTTGGCCATCACTCTCTCGAATGGCACGATAGACTTCGGAGTTGGCACTTTCGTAGATTCGGCTCACAATTCGATAGCCAGAGATAATTATCATGTTTTGAGGTATTTTTCCCGAAATTAGGTTTATAATTGTAGCACAGGGTCTATGGAATCATATTCATGTAACAAAATTTTACCAATTTTAATCATTACTAGCTGAGATTACACCAATTTTTTAAATTTATAACAGACATCTTGCCTGTTTTTATAAACAGTTGAATAGAAACAGGCTGGATGTTTTACAATTTTGATCGCCTGATCCACTAATTAAAGCTTTTGCCAACGTTTCTTCCATTCTTTTGCAGCCGCTAAGGGGTGAGGATTGTAGGGGCGGGTTCGCCTAGATATTTGATATTCACAGACAAATTAAATAAACCCGCCCCCACCAACCAATAGATCACAAATTAATTGTATTTAACCATGAGACGGGGATATTTATGAGGGGTTATCTGTTGGGTGGGGCGGGTTGACAAATGTTATCTATGGGTGACAAAATTTATCGGCGAACCCGCCCCTACATAAATGGTGAAGGTAATAATCAGAATGTCTATTTTACAATTTGATCACCCGATCGCGTCCTTCATTTTTAGCCGTATATAAGGCTTGATCTGCCTTAGCAATTAAATCCTCTGGACTGTTTTTTGGGGTAGGAATAAGACTAGCAACACCTAAACTTAAGGTGACATATTGACTCACTTCGGAAGTGGCATGGGGAATCTTCAGCAACGCGATCGCGCTTCTAATCTTCTCGGCAACAATTAACGCGCTTTCTGCATTAGTATTAGGCAAAACCACAACAAATTCCTCACCACCGTAACGAGCCACTAAATCTGTCGCGCGTTGAGGAGTTTTCGCAATTGCCTGGGCGACTCGAATCAAACAATCATCTCCCCCCTGATGTCCGTAGTAATCATTGTAGCGTTTAAAATAGTCGATATCAATCATAATTAATCCCAGAGGTTGTTGCTCTCTAAAATGTCGTTTCCATTCCAGCCCTAGATAGTCATCAAAACAGCGACGATTCGGAACTTTGGTTAATCCATCTAAATTCGCGAGGCGTAATAATTCCTGATTAGCTTGTTGGAGTTCGGCTGTACGATCGCGGACTTTTTGTTCAAGGGTGTGGGCATACTCTTCTTTCTCCGCGTATAGAATAGCATTGGTAACGGAGATCGCGGCTTGACTAGAAAGCAACTGCAATAATTCGATCCGATCAGTCGTAAAAGCGGCTTTTGTCACATTATTTTCCAGATAAACAATCCCCACCAATTTCCCTTGATTAAGTAGAGGATAACAGAAAACAGACAGAGGTTTATTCATTAAAATATAAGGATCATTGACAAAATTACCCTCACGAGTGGCATCATTTAAAACCACAGATTCCTTCAGTCTAGCCACATAATTAATGAGGGTAACAGGTAAGTTATTTTCAATGGGGATTGACTCTAAGGCTGTGATGTTATCATCATCCTGTACCACTCCAGAGGCTTCAATCAGTAATTGATTATTAGTTTCTAATAGTAAATAACCCTGTTGCGCCCCGGCATTTTCGATGATAATTTTCATCAAAGATACCAGTAATTTATCTAAGAAAATTTCACCAGAAATAGCTTGTGATGCTTTCAGCAAGGTCCCTAAATCTAAAGTAGTGCCGCAGTCAATCTCCGTTGATGTACGGGGATTGCTTATCCTTTTAATTATCGGACTTGTTGAGGCAAAAGTTAATAATTGCGGGTATTTTTGTTCTAAATCTTTAACTTTAGCTGTAGCTCCCCAGAGAGTATACGCGTAGTGGGCTGCCTGCATATAATCTTGGGCAATTCTTTCTTTACCCCAATTTAAGTAAAATTTAGCCGCGAGTTCTAATGCTAGGGCTTCTTCGTTGAGGAATTGATTTTTTTTCGCTTCAGAAATAGCGCGATCGTAATGTTCAATCGCGTCTGCTTTATTCCCCAAAACCCGATTCCTTTCCGCCTCAACCAAATGCCATTTATGTAGATGATTCATGGGAGCATTTTGTGCCCACTGCTGTAGAATTATTTGATGAGTTTCTATCTGGGCCATAATTGTAGGGGCAGTGCCCCCGTGCCTGCCCTCTTGCTCTAATTCTGTGGGAAAAAGAGCTAAGTGCGTTAGGGCTGCATAGAAATCAAAAATGGGAACAAAAATCATGCCTGATAGTGCCAGCAAATACTGGTGAGTTTCCTCAATGTAGTCCTTAGCCGCAGTATAATTGCCAAAAAAGTATGCTAGTAGTAATTTGAAGATATAAACACCCGCGATCGCGCTTAGTTGATTATCCCGATGATACTGAGGAATCATCACCGTTTCATCGTAGCCAGAGCCGATTAAGCAATCCGGTTTATTGACGGTTTCCCTCAGATTACATACCGTCTGCCGGAGCATATCCAAATAAGTCTGAGTAGAATATTGTTTCAATTGTGCCATCATCGTGCTGTAACCGGCTATTTCGGATTCAAAAGTGTCCAATTCTACCCCCGCGAAAAAGTTGATAATGCAATAATTAAATATGCAGAAACTCGCGAAGAGAAAATCGCCAGTTTCCCTACCCGCGATATAGCCATCTTTCAGCAGGGGAATCGCGTCTCTGAGCGCTTCTTGGTGATGCTGAAGACAACTCCCAAATAGATCCATAATTATCGGTTTAAATTCAATTGTATTGAAGCGATCGAGCAAATTCAGAGCCAATTTACCAAAGCTATAGCCCGTTTTGACATATCCAAAAAAAGCACATAATACTGTGCCGTGAATCATATAACCCGCGGTCGACGCAGGAGCATTCCCAAACTGGAGGGATAAACTCACCATCGTCGAACTAAGTAGGGGTAGTAATCCGGGTTTTCCCATAAAAACCGGAGCAATCAACATTCCTAATAGTTGCATCGCGGCTTGAGTTTTGCGATCGCTCATCACAGGCAGATCAACAAGTTCCTCAATTCCTCGACTACTGAGTTGACTCGAAAGAATTTGTATCACGTTTTTGATCTTAGCATCGTCAGTTTCGAGATCAAATTCCACCCCCAATTCCTCTAAGGCTTTTCTGCCCACCGCGATCGCCTCTAAAGTCTTACTTTGGGCTGTGTGGGCTGCAATTAAAATTTCGTAAATTTTAACTTTATCTAAAATTGTCTGGGCCTTCTGCAAAACCTGTTCTACTTTATCATCCATACCAGCATTAAACTCGCCATTCAAATAGGCGGATTCAGCCGCAGCAACATAAAGATTTAAGGCTAATTCATACTGAGTTTGCCAACAGTTAGGAGCCAGTAGAAGAATCCCTGTTTGTAAATAGTTTCTAGCCGCCAAGTAAGCTGTAGCATTTTTCGCTTTACGTCCCGCTTTTAAGTTAAGTTTGGCTAATGCTTCCCGTTGATCAGGTTGGGTAATTAACTCAATTCCTAGATTAAAATGCCCCACAATATCAAATAATTTTTCCTCTTTTTCCATCTCTGAGGATTTTTCTTGAAGTAATTGTCCGATTTGGAGATGGGTGGCTTGTTTTTGCTCTTCAGGAATTAAGGAATAGGCGGCTTGTTCGACGCGATCGTGTAAAAATTGATAATTTTGAATTAACAGTTGTTCATCTAACTCCGATAAAGGTAATATCAACCCAGAATCAATAGCTGGCATTAAATTTGTAAAAATTTCTGAGGGCGTTGTCTTGCCAATAACTGATAAAGTATGTAAGTCAAAGTTAGCCCCGATACAAGCAGCTAATTGTAAAAATGACTGGGTAGCCTTCGGTAATTTCTTTAACTTACCAATCATCAACTCGACCACATTATCTGTGATATCTTGCGCTTCTATTCGCGCTTGATTCCATTGCCATATTTGCTCGTCACAAGCGAAATCTATTAAATGCTCTGTATATAATAGTTTCAAAAACTGCTTAACAAAAAAAGGATTACCGCCCGTTTTCTTTAAAACTAACTCGCCTAATGACTGAACTCTAGCACGGTCACTTTTTAAGGTATCCACGAGCATTCGCATAATATCTTCTAATCCCAAATCAGATAAAGTAATTTGATTAATTATTACTTGAGATTTTCTTAATTCATCCAACATGATAATCAAGGGATGACCGATGCTAAGTTCGTTATCTCGATAAGCACCAATCAGAAAAAAATATTGCAGATTTCTATCCGTCATCATCAGTTCAATCAATTTTAAAGTCGCCCCATCTGCCCATTGTAGATCGTCCAGAAAAATGACTAAAGGATGTTCTTTAGCACAACAAGCCCGCAGAAAATTTTGGCAGACCAAATTAAACCTATTTTGCGATGCCGTTGCTCCTAATTCAGGTACGGGTGACTGCTTACCAATAATTAATTCAACTTCAGGAATGACATCAATGATCACTTGTCCCTTTCCCCCGAATGCGGCCAATAATTTAGTTTTCCATAGGTTAATCTGTGCTGAATTTTCTGTTAATATTTGTTTCACTAATTGTTGAAAAGCATTGACGATCGCGCTATAGGGAATATTGCGCTGAAATTGGTCAAATTTGCCCGCGATAAAATAGCCCCGTTTTTCTGTAATCGGTTTATAAATTTCTTGGACCAGTGCCGATTTACCAATACCAGAATATCCCGCGATTAACATCAATTCACCCCCCTTCCCTGTAGGAGGGCGATCGCTCACTCGCTCAAAAGCAGTGATTAATCTCTCAATTTCTGACTCTCTTCCATACAATTTTTGCGGAATTTGAAATTTATCAGAAATATCTTGACTTGCGAGGGTGAAATCAGCAATATTTCCGGTTAATTCTAATTGACTTAAACACTTTTCTAAATCTGCTTTTAATCCCCAAGCACTTTGATAACGCTCATCGGCATTTTTCGCCATTAATTTCATCACAATATTTGAGATTACGGGGGGAATTAATGGGTTAATTTCAGTGGGGAATACAGGTGTTTTAGCAAGATGAAAATGGACTAATTCTAAATTATCCTTAGTTTCAAAGGGCAGTTGATTAGTCAGGACTTCATAGAAAGTTACTCCCAAGGAATAAAAGTCGGTACGATAATCTAAAAAGCGGTTCATTCGCCCCGTTTGTTCTGGAGAAATATAGGGTAAAGTGCCTTCTAATACATTGGGATTTTTCAGGGTAGGATTTTCTCTCGTTAAACGGGTAGAAATTCCCAAATCAATAATTTTTAATTGTTGCGTTTTGGGGTTGATTACAATATTAGCCGGATTGATATCTTTGTGGATGATATGATTAGCATGAAGTTGTCCTAAACTCCTAGCAATTTTTCTGGCCATTGAGAGAAATTCGCTTAAACTAAAATGATAAGTTTCCCTCAATATTTTCCAAGATTCGCCCCCAAAATCTTCGACAAACATTACCAAAGTATTTTGATATTTTTCTAGGCCATAAACTTTGACTACACCTTCTATATTAAGGGTGCGAGTGAGTTCATATTCTTGTTTATAGCGAGTCAGTTCAACTGGTGTAGGATAATCTTGTTTGAGGAATTTGAGAATTACTCTTTGCCCATTACTATGACGAATGGCACGATAAACTTCGGAGTTGGCACTTTCATAGAGTTGGGTGACAATTTGATAACCGGAGATATTTATCATGTTTTGAGGTATTTGTCAATAATATGGTTATAATTTTAGCACCGATTATATTAGTAGGATAATATAAAATAGGCATTCGGGATGTTACCAGAGACAGTTGATGAGAAACAAGCTGGATACTTGTGATACAATTCGATCGCGTCCTTTCTCCTGAGCTACAGAGAATAATGCCTAATCAGCTTGAGGAATTAAAGCTTTTAGACTGTGGGAAATCGGACTCATCACACCTCAACGGAAAGAGACATACTAACTGAGCTCAGATGATTAATAAAATATATTTTAGCTAAAACTTAATCACCTGATTTCTAGAAGATTCTTGTCTTTTAGAGATCCTGACGAAGATAGGGACACTTTTGTGGAATCTCTGGAAAAAATATTGAGAGAAGTCAGAAAAAATTAATTACATAATTTTTTCTGACTATTTACCAACAACGACGGAAGTAAAACCAATTTTCGATAAAATTAGATAAAGTTGAATTTTCTTGCTGTAATTGAGATTGCCAATTTTTCGCGGTTTTCTGAATAATTTCAGAGATACTAGAGTTAATAAAAGGCATTTCGGCTAAAGTATTGATTTTAATACCTTGACTCATGGCAAGCGCGATCGTCTGAATTAACTCTCTCCCTTGAGAGCCAACACAAAGAGATCCCAATATTTTACCATTTTTATGGGCAATTATTTGAAAAAATCCTGTCAAGTCACCACGAATTTGAGATATCTCTAAGTGTTTAAAATATTCGATCGCGACAATAACATTTCTCCCATATTTCTCTCTAGCTTGAGCTTCTGTTAACCCGACTCGCGCCAATTCAGGTTCAGCCAAAAAAGCCCAAGGAATCCCTAAATAATCAGTTTTATGAATCGGGAAAAACAAGATATTTTTCAGTGCGATATTCATTTCATATTGGGCAATACTGGGCAAGAGATAACCCCCAGTAACTTCTTGACACGCATAAATTTTAGGGTTAAGGGTTTGCAGTTTATCATTAACAATAAATTGATGATTCTTAATTTTTATACCCGTCACCTCTAAATCAATCATATCTAAATTGACTCCCCATTTGGGTGCGAGGACAATTTCATCAGATTCCAGGGCTTTATCTCCAGCTTGTACCCATTTTTTCTCCTCAATTTTTTGGGTTTGTATCACTTCGGTATTAGTGATAATGTTGATCCCTTCTGCTTCCAGAGCCCCTTGAATTAAGAATGCGGCGTGGGAGTCTTCCCAAGGTAAAATATGAGACTTATGCACAATTATTGTGACGGAAATGCCTAATCTCGCGCAAGTTTGCGCCATTTCAATGGCACTGGGATTACTACCAATGATGATGATATTTTCGGGTAGTTTTTTATCTTTCAATAAATAATGAATGGTTGGATAAGTTAAATAACCTGTAGAGCCTAAACCAGGTATATCAGGAATAATGGGTTGGGAGGGAAGACACAGAAGATAAGCACGCGATCGTAATTCTCTCTCATTTACCCGCAAAAATAATTCGGATTTTTCCTTAATAAATTGGCTTTTTCCCAGAATGACATCAACTCCTGTTTGGGCTAAACTGGAAAGAGAGTTAATTTCTTCTAAGTTAAAAATC
>JBEDKD010000409.1:0-3114 GCA_041172365.1 Cyanobacteriota bacterium
GCCTGTTGATGGACATTATTAGTGGGGTGGGGCGGGTTTTTGGAGGTTATTTGTTTGTGGGATAAATCCGGGTGAAAGAGCCCCTACAAAATCTGTCCTAATAGCCTTGGCAGTTGCTATACAACAAATGGAACCCACTTTTGCCAGTTTTCTCAAGGAGCTAAAAAACTGGCTCGCGTTACCCCCTCAAGAAGCTGTTACCATTATTAGCAAACTTGGACTTCCTTCGGACTATCAACAACGATGGCCCGGAATTTCCCCTTTTGTTGTGCCCAGTGTGCTCTGGAGTTTATACTCTTTTTTGAGAAGTCCTCAAGATTATTGGGAGACGATTTGTACCGCGATCGAGGTGGGTGGGGATGTCGATTCTACCGCCGCGATGGCCGGAGCCATTAGTGGTGCTTATCTGGGTATCGAAGTAATCCCTTTGGAATTGGCACAACAACTCAACGATCGCGTCACTTGGGGATATCGGGAACTTGTAGAATTAGCCCTTCAGTGCTACCAGTTAAAAGTAACACGATAAAAATTTAACCTCCCTTCCGTCATGCAAGATTTTTTTGATAATGTCTCCCGTTGGCCCCGCTTTGTCATTACCATCACTCTAGGGATCTTCTTTTTCCTGTTTGAACGTATTAAACCCCTGTTTAAAAATCCCCTTACCGGGATCGCGATCGTTGGTTTTCTCATCGCGACATTTACTTTTGTCACTCTCACCCTCAAAGCCATGTTTGGATTGACACCTGTATAGGAAAATTCCCCATTAGACATCTGCAAAAACTACTGTAGGGTAGCATTAGCCTGCCTTGGCTCGGATTTTTGCTGCTATGTCTTCTGCAAAAACTACTGTAGGGTAGGCTAACCCTGCCTTGGCTGGGATTTTTGCCAGATGTCTATTGGCTTTCTTTGGTTTCTGTAAGTCTTGTCCGTGAAAGTCCCCTCCTCATCTCTGGAGACGTGGGAAACTTTTGCCTAAAATACTTCGCGTGCGTAATAAAATCTATCTAAAGTATGATGTCAAACCCCTCAATAACTCGATAAATTAAGAGTAATTAGAGGCTGAGTAACTCATAATGAAGTTCAATTTTATTTATCAGTTTTTTCGCGATCCACCACCCATTTATCTCAATAAGGAATTAGCAATCTGCTATGTATTGTCGGCATTATTGCAGGGAGATGCCTACGGAAGTGAGTTAATGAAACAATTACAGAGAGAATTTCCTGTTTATCGTCTCTCCGATACCTTACTTCATAGCGCGCTCTATTTCCTTGAAAAAGAAATGGTGATCAAAGGGTATTGGAAAAAACTCCCAGGACGGGGACGACCGCGCCGAATGTATCGTATTATACCAGAATCTCGACATCAAGCCCAGGAACTCGCGGGGCTTTGGTATGAGTATATTCACGGTCGAAAGTGGCCCTTAGAGGAGTTTGGCTTCGAGAGTCAAATCGGATAAAATCAATTTTTCCTTAAGTGGCAACGGAAAGAGACCTAACAGAAGTTTCACAACTTCTGTTAGGTTTCGTTGGATTTGCTAAATTATCAATGAACATCGAACACCAAAGAAGATCAGTTAAATGTCTAATCCCGTTATCCCCTCCACTTTTCTGTTAACACTGTTATTAGCAGTAGGTTTATTTTTCTTTATTAAAGCGTCTGTGAAAGACCGCACGGAAGAGGTTAAGTTGACTTCCCTTGAAGGGGAAGAGTCCCTCTCTTCTCAACTTAAACAATATTTTGCCCAACGAGCTTACCGAGTTGCCCACATCGACTCGACGGGTAATGTTGTCACCTTTGAAGGGGTTGTCAGTCCCAGTTTATTTCTCGCGATTTTTTTAAGTGGTCTGAGTGCTGTGGGTTTTCTTTGTCTTGGCTTAGTTTTAGCCATGTTATTCCCTTCTGTGGGTTCTTGGTTTTTCGGTTTACTTTTGTTTTCTCCCTTGACAGGGATTTTTTACTGGCAAAAGTCTGGGCGACCTGAGCAAGTTTCCCTCAAATTGGAGACTATTACCTCACCGTCAAATTTAACCCAAAGCATTGTGACTGTGCGTGGTCATCGAGATGAACTCGCGACTCTGCAAAGCACGTTAAACCTCAAACCTCACGACTAAAATCCGGTTTGTGACATTTTTGATCAACCCAACCCAGAAAAGCGCGGCTCACCACAGATCATCCTCTTCCCCAGACTCCTGAAAAAGTCAAAATTAAATGGGAAGAGGTCTATATTGTGATAAACTTGCAGGCGATGTCACCCTGTGAAAGGGATTATTTCACCCCCACAGGAGACCTTTCTTGATTTTCCATTAACATCTTTAAACTGGGGAACAGGAAATGATTTTCTTCGACGTATTGAGCGCCAAATAAACCCTTTTCTGCCCAGAAGTACCGATCTGTGGTATGCTCATTTCGTTTGACCAGTAACAATGCAGGAGGACTAATACCTTCCGCGTGGATAAATTTACGAGCGGCTGTCACTGGTTTATCTTCGCCACTTTCGATGCTATATTGAGGCACACACTCAAGAATTCTGCGTCCTTCTTGTCTGCGGCGACTCTTACGCTTACGTCTCCTGGCCAATTTACTTACCTCCTCGGTTTGCAGACGGGTGTGTAGTTACAGCTACCAAATCCGTTGGCATTATAGGGGATCTGTTCCAAAATTTCAACTCTTTTTTACAGTTTGATACAAACTTTACAATCTTGCCCTTAAAGCCTACTTTAGCATAATTTTTTCGAGTTCCACCAGCGAAAATCAATTTTGAATTGATTTCTGTTTTTTCCTTTTGAGGTGCTACAGATGCCCGAAGGGGACAAAGGGGCTGGTTAATTTGGCGGACACTTACAGGGCTGAACCACAGAAGCGCGATCGCGGGCAAGGTGGGCGAATAGGTTTACCGATCCCTCCCAGGGATTTTGGCAGGTCTGAGACTCGATGCACACTCATAGATTTTTGTCAATACCCAATTTGATGAGTTTACTCATTTCTGGGATAATAGACCTCTTGCGAAATTGAAAACAAAAACATGGTACAATGAGTAAGACGTTAATTAATAAATGGTAATTTATGGACTACGAATCTATCAAAAATTTAAAAGCTGAAGAGTTCAAACGCTT
>JBEDKD010000410.1:0-4976 GCA_041172365.1 Cyanobacteriota bacterium
CCCCCACCCCACCCATAACCTCCATTTGATACCAAATCGGGGCGGTTTTTTATCATTTATCGGTGTTTGTCAAAGATATTGGTAGCCCCTACCATGTAATTTTTTTTTAACCGCAGATAAACGCAGATAAACGCAGATGGGATAAACACAGATATTTTGGTGATGGAAGAAGCACGATCGCGTTAAATTTTGGAGGAGATTTCACCCTATTTTGATTATATTTTGAAGAGCGCGATAAACCGCCTATCCTCTTCTCTTTATTCCTTAATCTCAAAGTAATAGAAAATGCTCCCTTTGTGTCCTCTGTGCCTTTGTGGTTCATTTTATTTCCCATTATAACACAGGTTTTTGTTATTACTTTTTTATCGGGCATTGAAATGATCAAAAACATAACGAGACAGTTGGGGAAAAATCTCCTCATCCTTCGCGTAAGCCGGAGCATCGGCAAAGATCGCGAAAATATAGATCACGCGATCGTCAAGAGTTCTCACAAAAGCCACTTCTTGACGCGATGTAGAAGTATAACCAACCTTAGAGGCAAAATAAATATTAGTGGGTAAAGACTCTCCTAAAAAACCTTTGATACCATTACTGGGATCATTTTTCCACACTTTGGGATCTAAATCTCTGGTTAATAAATAAGCCATTTTTCGGCTCATAGTAGGAGAAATGGCTTGTCGAGTATAAATTTCATATAATAATCGTGCGGCTTGATCAGTCGTCACTAAATTTCTGTAAGATTCCGGTTTGAGTTCGCGTAGTTGCAAATCTCTCCCGATGGGTTCCTGTTGATTTAAGTAATAAATCGGATAATTTTTGATGGCTAATTGTATGCCATCATAACCAGATTTCTGAAAAAAGGTATTAATTTTAAGTCGTTTATCAATCCATTTGTTTAACTCTATTCCTCCGAGTTTTTCCCCCGATTTGGTATCGGTAATTTTATCTAAAATACGACTAGCTGAATCGTTATGAGAAACCTGCATCATTTGCTCTAAATCCGAATAAAAATCAGATTCATTTTCGACAATTCCGTTTTGAACAGCACCATAGAAAGCTACCATCCAAAAGAGTTTAGCAACGCTCGCAGGAAATCGGAAAGTCCGATTTTGATAACCAGAAAAATAGTGGGATTTGGGATTACTAACATCAATTAAGCTGATCGACAAAGATGATGTGGGTAATCCTTTTTTTCTTACGATTTCGACTAATTCATCCACCAACTTTTGTAATTCGGGGTTAGGGACTTGATGGGGTGAAACTTTGACATTATAAATAAACTCCTCTCCTTTTTTACGGGAAGAGACATCCCTCGGATTTTGTGATTCTATGGGTAATGTTATGGAAGAAAGTTGTGCAATAATAGGAGGTTCATGAGTCGGTTTATTTCTAAAAGGACTCGTGATCAACCAACTTAACACGATCGCGCCTGCCAATAAAAATAAAATATTACCATATTTTAAGCCAGCCAATGTCGCCAACAGTTTAGCACGATCGGATTGATGGTGAGGATGAAGTTTCGTCGCGTGATAACGACGGGAGTTAACGGGATACCGTTTCAGGGGACGACGAGTTTTGATATGGGGAGGGACTTTCTTTAACTGCATAGCGATAGTATATTAACAAAAGGTACTTATGCCCTATCATTTGATCGGGTAAGATTAAGGTAGGAGAAACGCGATCGCGCCCTTAATAGTAGATATGCTTATTAGCATAGCAAAAAGTAAAACATCTGAACATAGTATCATTTTACCTATTCGATAAATCGAGGATTTAACAACTATGACAAAAAAAATTGTGATCATTGGTGCCGGGCCCTGTGGTCTTTTTCTCGCCCATACCCTTCAAGCTCGAGGGACAAAATATCAAATCGAAATTTACGATCGCCGTCCAGATCCACGTCTGATTTCTTTTGAAAATTCCCGTACTTTTCCCATAAATCTTCATACAAGAGGGCTGAAATCCTTGGGAATAATTCCCCGTTTAGAATCCCTGGTGCGAGAGAAAAGTTCTCTCCTTAAAGGTTCAATTATGCACCTAGCTCCTGGCAAAAATCGTCGCATTATGAGAAATAGTGAAACTTTCACAATGGATCGCACAAATTTAGTGATAACTTTGCTCAATGAGTTAAGCCAAAAATCAGATTATCCTCCGGTAAATATTTATTTTAATAGTGAATGCAATGAAATTAATTTCACAAAAAAAAATGTGACTTTTTGCAAGGGATCTGATTTTTTTTCTGTGAAGTATGATATTATAATTGGAGTGGATGGTGCCCGTTCCAGAGTGAGAAGACTTTTACAAAAAAACGAAAATTTAATCTGTGAAGAAAAGTATATTTCATCACAATATAAAACTCTCTTCTTACCATCAGAGAGTACCCTAGAATCGAATTATATTCATGCTTGGAATCTCCCAGATACTACCTCGGTTTTAATGGTGGTTACTCCCCATCCAGAATTAAGCAGTGGTCTGATTATTGTCCCGCGGGAAAATAATCTCTTCGTTAAACTAACAAAAGTCGAGCAGTTGCGCGAATTTTTACAAGAAAAATTACCCGACTTAAATGCTCTCATTCCTGACTCAGAAATAGAGGCATTTTTGCAGAGACCGATCGCGTCGGTTTTGACAGTTCGTTGTGATAAATATCATCATGGAGATAGTGTATTAATACTAGGAGATGCGGCCCATGCTGTCTCACCTTCCCTGGGATTAGGATGTAATTCGGCTCTGGAAGATGTGCAAATTATCGACAGTCTTTTGGATCAATATTCTGATAATTGGGAAACCGTGATATCCGAGTTTACTCGCCGTCGTAAGGCGGATGCTCATGCTTTATTAGAAATTTGTGAAAATCCGATTCCCTACCAAAAATCATTGTTTTTGGAATTAATGTTAAGAAAAATTTGGGCAAAGATAATTGGTCGTCCTTTTTTATATGAAATGCTTTTCGATACAACGGTTCCATATACAGAAGTTCTGCAATTATATAAAGGATGGATTGAAAAAGTGAAAAAATCTAATGATGAGTGGTTGAAATATCAAAAGCATAATGATTAGAAATTAAGGACTTTCATCCCCTTTGTCTTGTCAGAAAAGCCGACTTATGCTACAAAAGAATAATAATCTTTTTACTAGATCAAAAATGTCATCTAAGTTTGATTTTTTTCAACATTGGTATCCCGTTTCACCCCTAGAAGACCTCGATCCCAGTCGTCCAACTTCTGTCACATTGTTAGGACGACGTTTGGTGATTTGGAAACCAAAATCATCACCAACCTATCGTGTTTTTTTAGATGAATGTCCCCATCGACTTGCCCCTTTAAGTGAAGGGCGAGTCGATGAAAAAACCGGAAATTTAATGTGTAGTTATCATGGTTGGCAATTTGATGCCTCTGGCAATTGTACTCATATTCCCCAAGCAGAAAAACCAGAATTAACTACCAAGAATAAACAACTTTGTAGTGTGGCTTTACCTTGTCGAGAAGAACAAAATTTATTATGGGTTTGGCCTGATGAAAATAACGCTCAACTTTCGGAAACTGTTCCCCTTCCACTTTCCCCTCAAATTAATACAGATAAGGGGTTTGTTTGGTCATCTTATGTTCGTGATTTGGAGTATGATTGGCAAACTTTAGTAGAAAATGTTGCCGATCCTAGTCATGTCCCTTTTGCTCATCATGGTATTCAAGGAAATCGAGAAAATGCTAAACCGATTCCCATTGAGATTATGCAATCAAAGCCGGATTTAATTGAAGTAATAACTCAAGGAATTTTCCATACAAAAATTACCTTTGAACCCCCTTGTCATTTGGAGTACGCGATTAATTTTGGTCAAGAAGGAAGACAAAGTGGACTGGTTACTTATTGTATTCCTGTTGCCCCCGGTAAATCAAGAATTGTTGCTCATTTTACCCGCGATTTTGCCAAAACGGTGAAGAAATTTACTCCCCGTTGGTGGGATCATATCAAAGTGCGTAATTCCGTATTAGATGGGGATATGATTTTACTACATCAACAGGAGTTTTTTCTGCAACAAAGGCAAGAAAGTTGGAAAACTGCTTATAAGTTACCCACTACTGCTGATCGCTTGGTAATTGAGTTTCGCCGTTGGTTTGATAAATATTGTGAAGGAAAATTACCTTGGGATGAAGTGGGGTTAAAAGTTTCTGATTCTGTTCAAATTTGTCAAGATCGTAAGGTAATGTTAGATCGCGATCGACAACATACTCAACATTGTGCCAGTTGTCGAAAAGCTTTGCAAAATATACAAATTATGCAAAAGGTATTATTAGGATACTTTGCGGTAATTGTTGCAGTTGTCGCGGTGATGCCAGATATCATTCGTATTAAGTTTGGTATCCCTTTAATCGTAGTTGCTTTAGGTGGTTTAGGGGTTTATAGTTGCCTGAAATTTTGGTTAGAACCCCAATTTAATTTTGTTGACTATATCCACTCAAAACGATGATAATCTATCTTCACTAGGTTGATATCCAAGAAAGGGGGTTTCTCACTCAAAAAAAACCTTTCTTTGATGTCGGCAAAACCTACACATGAAGTATTCTTATTTTCTTCTATCTATCATATCAATGAACATGACCAGATTTTTGTTGGCGTTAACTCTTTTGGGAGTCACGATCGCGCCTGGGCTTAATTCCTTATTTCTACCTCTAACCAGAAATAATCATGTTTTAAGTGATCCTTCCCCAGACTTATCAAAGGATTCACTGCTTTTATTTTTGGCAGAAACCGAAAATTTATTATTATCACAAAATAAACCGAATCAACAGCAGGAAGTTGACGGCTTTAAATCCCTTATGGAATATGCCCAAAAAGAGAAATTATCTCAAGGGCAGATGTCGGAAATAATACACGCGATCGCGGGATATTTTTTAGGAACACCTTACCAAGAGGGTTTATTAGATCAATTTCAGGAAGAAACCCTTTATGTCTCCTTAAAAGGATTTGATTGTGTG
>JBEDKD010000411.1:0-8295 GCA_041172365.1 Cyanobacteriota bacterium
AAAAAAGCGCGATCGTCTTTCTTTGTGCCTTGGTGTCTTTGTGGTTATACCCTAGGGAAATGAAACAGGAAGGCACAAAGACACAAAGGGGGATTTTTCGCTCTTGTTGAGGTAATGGGAAGTAAGAGAAAAAAGCGCGCTGTCGGGCGGGTTAATCAGTATTCAGGTTATGTTTTCAAGATACGGGTGAACCCGCCCCTACATACCTGTCGTGATCGGATCTTTTTTTTTGCTTTTTTCGGTTACATTTATGTTAAAATATCGTGTATAATTGAAAAAAATGCTCAAAACAATTTAGCTGACAATGGTTACACTATCCCCGGAATTAAAACAACGGTTAGCTCCTCCCCTAAAATTGGGTGATTTTCAACTGCAAAGTCGTGTTTTACAATCTCCTCTCGCGGGCGTTACTGATTTGGTTTTTCGTCGCTTTGTCCGTCGTTACGCGCCGGACTCTATGATGTACACGGAAATGGTAAACGCGACGGGGTTACATTATGTTAAACAACTTCCTCGTCTGATGGAAGTTGAACCAAATGAACATCCTATTAGTATTCAATTATTTGATTGTCGCCCGGATTTTCTCGCGGAAGCGGCTATTAAAGCGGTGGAAGAAGGGGCTGATACTGTTGATATTAATATGGGTTGTCCTGTTAATAAAATTACTAAAAATGGCGGTGGTTCCTCTCTTTTACGCGACCCGGAAACGGCTGAGGCAATTGTGCGATCGGTGGTTGATGCTGTAACGGTTCCTGTAACTGTAAAAACCCGTATTGGTTGGTCGGATCAAGACATTAATATTATCGAATTTGCCCAACGAATGCAAGACGCGGGGGCGAAAATGATTACGATTCATGGCCGCACACGCGCTCAAGGTTTTAATGGCCAAGCTCGATGGGAATGGATTGGTAAGGTTAAAGAAGTTCTTTCGATTCCTGTGATCGCCAATGGTGATATTTTTTCTGTAGAAGCTGCTGTTAAGTGTTTGGAAGAAACGGGTGCTGATGGTGTGATGTGTTCACGGGGAACTATGGGTTATCCGTTTTTGGTGGGGGAAATTGATTATTTCTTGAAAACGGGTGAAAAAAAGATATCTCCGACACCAATTGAGCGTTTGGAGTGTGCTAAAGAACATTTACGGGGGTTATGGGAATATAAGGGCGATCGCGGTGTTCGTGAAGCTCGTAAACACTTAACCTGGTATGCTAAAGGTTTCCCTCACGCGGGTGAATTACGCGGTAAATTGGCGAGAGTGGAAACTGTCGCACAAGGATGGGATCTGATTGATGGGGTGATCGAGCAACTGGAAAAATACGATCGCGCATTTTTCGAGAATTGGGAAGAAACCCCCATCGAAGCATTGGTATAAAAAACCATGCGATCATCTCAAGTAAAACCGTCATCTTGACGGTTTTCTTGTTAATAAGTCAAAACAGAGAGGTTATTATGGATTCATTAAAAGGACGAGATTTATTAAGTTTAGCTGATTTAACAGTAGATGAATTACTCTATTTGTTAGATTTAGCCGCGAAGCTAAAATCGGGCATGGTAAAGCTAAAACGCAATAAAATTTTAGGTCTACTTTTCTCCAAAGCTTCGACACGAACACGCGTGAGTTTTAGTGTCGCGATGTATCAATTAGGAGGGCAAGTTATCGACTTAAATCCTAATGTTACCCAGGTAAGTCGTGGTGAACCGTTAGTCGATACCGCGAGAGTTTTAGATCGCTATTTAGACATTTTGGCAATTCGGACTTTTGAACAAAAGGATTTACAAACCTATGCTAATTATGCCCAAATTCCGGTCATTAATGCTTTAACTGATGATGAACACCCTTGTCAAGTGATGGCTGATTTATTAACAGTCCAAGAAAGTTTTGGTAAATTTGAAGGGTTGACTTTATCTTACTTTGGTGATGGTAATAATATGGCTAATTCCCTAATGTTAGGTTGTGCTATGGTGGGAATGAATGTGCGAATTGCTACCCCGAAAGATTATCAACCTAATCCTCACATTGTCGCTAAAGCTAACGCGATCGCGAAGGGTAAAACCGAAGTTTTAATTACGACAGATCCCCAGGAAGCCGTCAAAGGTGCAGAAGTGATTTATACTGATGTTTGGGCAAGTATGGGACAAGAAGAAGAAGCGCGACAACGGATTCCCCTTTTCCAACCTTATCAAGTTAATAGTAAATTATTAGAAAGTGCGGCGAAAAATGCCATTGTCTTACATTGTTTACCCGCCCATAGAGATGAAGAAATTACCGATGAAGTGATCGAAGGAGCTCAATCTCGCGTTTGGGATCAAGCGGAAAACAGAATGCACGCGCAAAAAGCATTACTCGCGAGTATTCTTGACGATTAAAGAAGACCGGGCGGTTGAAACCGCGTCTAAACAGACAAAACCCGCCTCCGCGGGTTGAATTTCTTCAGTAGGGGCGAATGGCATTCGCCCAATCAATCTAATAATAAAATATACAATTAATTTTGTGTAAATACTTATTAAGCGACAGAAGTTAAGAAGAGGTAATAGATCAGGACTTACGCGGAAACTCAGAAACCGGGTTTTTTCACCAAAATACTTCGTTAAAACCCTCAATTTCGGTTGAAAAACCCGGTTTCTTTTTAACTCCCTAATGTAACACGGGAAATTTGACCAGCACTCACATTAACGGTTTGCTGTAATTTCGTTCCCTTGACACTAACTTGATAAGTTCCGGGTGTCAATTCGATCGCGCCAAACCATCCCTTACCATCAGTACGAATAGTGCGACTAGGAGCCTTAACATCCATAGATTGTAAGGTGACATTGACAGCATCACAAGTAGGGGAACAAAGACGCAAAATCCCCGCGATGCCGCCCTTTGTGGGATGAGACTTCCAAGGAAAATCAGGAACCGAAACCTGTGTGGGCCAAACGGGTTGAGTCTTCAAAGTTTTACCCGTTGCTAAATCAACATATTGACTCGGTTTCGATAACGCGTTATAAAACCACTCATTACTTTGAGGAGCAAATTTCCAAGGTTTCCGAGGTAAATCTCCCGTGCCTTGGGAGCGCAACTCCGGGTTACTATAAACATTGCTACTCGCGTAAGAATATAACACCACACCGTGAGCAAAATTCCCCTTGGCAGAAGGTTGTTGAGCGCGACGAATTTGGGCTAAAGCATCCTCAATGTAATTCAAGTAATTTCCGGGCCCGATCGCGCTATAACGTTGATATTGATGATCCTTAGTAAACTCAATCCAATAGTCATAAGACTGCTTTTGTTGACGATTATATTCGCGCTGATAAGTCATGGGCATAACAATATCAACAATACCCTCTTCTAACCAGCTTCGCCAATCTTGCAATACCTCTTTATAGGCTTGGGTATTATACCAATCTTTATCCGTTTTCGGACCCATTCCCCACGCGATCGTTGCAGCAGAAATCTTCACATTAGGCTTAATCGCCATACTCTCAATATAAAGTTTCCGCACTAAATTAGTGACTTGATCGCGCCGCCACTGTTTCCAAACCCCATCATTAGGAGAAGGAGTACCACTGCGTTTCATCTGTTGATTAAACCGTGCCACCGATGTTGGATTATATCCCCAATTAGGAGAACTATAACGCACATAATCCAACTGTAAACCATCAACATCATAACGCTTCAAAACATCCAAATACACCGATACCGTGTAATCAAGGGCATCAGGATGGCCGGGATCGAGGAAACTAGGAGACTCGCCATCATAACTCAACATCGCCCAATTATCGCGTCCGGGTGCATTCGCGCCATGCTTCAACCAGACATGGGAAGGAGGAAGAGATCCCCCTGATTTTACGGGTAATGTTACCATCCAAGCATGAACTTCTAAGCCCACCGCGTGAGCTTTGGTAATTAAATCTTGAAGGGGATCAAACCCAGGAGCCAAATTGGGATCATTACTCCGGGGTTCGAGGGTACTATTATAAAAAGCATCACCCCGCCGTCGCACTTGCGCGACAATGACATTCGCGTTGGACTTTTGTGCATCCGCGACTAATTTTGATATTTCCGAAGGGCTTTTCAGCCCTGGGTTAAACGCGTCCACCCAAAAAGCCCGTAATTGTGAAGTTGGGGCCATTGTGGGAATTGTCGCCGATGACGGATGCGGTGTTAGAAACAAACTCACACCCATGCCAATCATAAATAAGATTGACAAGAAAACGGATTTTGATTTTTTAATCATGTAACTGTGTTAGAGCGAACCTTCAACAAATAATACAAGTGATACTTAGGCAGAAACCGGGTTCCTTTACAAAAAAACCTCTTTGGTGTATGGTGACTCCACCTTAATATAGAGGCTTTTCGTGTCAGTTGTGATGATCTTAGGTGGAAATTCTACACGCGATCGACTCCAATTTGTCAATTAATCCGAGAAACCCGGTTTCTAAAAAACGATTTCTATGTAGGTTGGGTTGAGGCACAAAACCCAACAACCATAAAAATGGCGAAGGTATTGTTTTTAGCTGATGGCAGTGGGGTAAACTTGAGTGCAGAGAAACCCGCTTTCTTTTGACAATACCTTTGCCAAAGCGAAAAAACGATTTCTATGTAGGTTGGGTTGAGGCGCGTTCCCCTGGGGTGCGCGTCGCGCTAAACCGAAGAAATTCGTTGGGTTTTGCTATCGCTCAACCCAACCTACAAAAAATGGCACGGTTTCTTTTCTACTGGAGTCATTAAATATAGTCAATGAGGAGTAAATCCAAGGATGTTAACAAAGGAAACGAAACGAAACGCGGGTTTATGGGTATCCGTCTTATATTTTGCGGAGGGATTTCCCTATACCGTTGTTAATATCATGTCTATTATCTTCCTCAAAGGGTTAGGTGTAGGTAATGATTTCATTGGTTTAACCACAAGTCTTTTATCTTTGCCTTGGGTTTTCAAGGGTTTATGGGGACCTATTGTTGATGTCTATTCCACTAAACGCCAATGGATTTTAATTTGTGAAATTTTCTGTACTATTCTTTTTGCGGGATTAGCTCTTGGGGTTTTATTTCCTAATCCTATTACTATTTGCCTGATTATTTTGAGTCTGATCGCGTTTGTATCCGCGACTCATGATATCGCGATCGATGGTTTTTATTTAATTACTTTAAATCCCGATTTACAAGCCCTATTTGTGGGAGTGCGTAATACAGCCTATCGAGGTGCGGTTATTGTCGGCAGTGGTGGATTAGTGTTTCTCGCAGGTACGATCGCGGATAAGTATTTAATTAATGAAAATGGCACAAAAACTTATCAAAATATTCAGCTTTCACTCTTAGGGTTAAATTTAGAAGTTCAACCTTTACAGCTAGGATGGGCGATCGCGTTTTTCTTAGGCGCGATCATCTTTTTAGGAATTTATGTATTTCAGCGTTGGTATTTACCCTATCCCCAAACAACAGTAGAAGAATCAGTCGCGTCAGGGGAAAAAAGCGATAAAATTAATTTTATCGAATCCTTTAAGACATATTTTACTCAAGAGCATATAGGTTGGATTGTCGCGTTTGTCTTACTTTTCCGATTAGGAGATTCTTTAACGATTAAAATGTCCGCCCCTTTTCTCATGGATAAAATCGAGAAAGGCGGATTAGCAATTTCTACATCAGAAATGGGAATATTATCGGGAACCTTTGGCGTAATAGCCTTATTAGTAGGTGGATTAATAGGTGGTTATCTTATTGCCAAACAGGGGTTGAAAAAATGGATATGGCCAATGGCAATTATGCAAAACACAACGAATATATTTTATTGGTTGTTAGCCCTATCTCAACCGGGTTTACAATGGGCTTATGTGGTTAATTCCATTGAACAATTTACCTATGGTTTAGGGGTAGCCGCTTATACGGTTTTTCTCATGCGAACCGTGCGCCCTGAATATAAGGCTTCTCATTATGCAATTACGACGGGATTTATGGCCGCGGGGGTATTAATTCCGGGTTTATTTAGTGGATTTATTCAACAACAAATGGGTTATATAAATTATTTTTTTATGAGTGTGTTTGCCACGATTCCGGGGATGTTAACGATTTTCTTTTTACCTTTAGATACGGAGAAAAAACAGTTATCTTCTAATGAAGAATGAGGTGGGTAATGATGCCACGATAAGTTCTACGACGGGGCTGTAGAGGGCTTTTGAGTAAAAACAAGAGCATGATTCAACAGGTAGAAAAATGATTTATTTCTCTGGATAACTTACGCAGAAACCGGGTTTTTTTACTGGGTCATTTCCGACAATAATCTAGGGATAGAAACCCGGTTTCTTGAGTTCCTTGGCGTAAGTGATTTCGCCGTATTCTTGGGTTCCGTTTTCTTCAGAAATAAGAAGATGGTAACAGGATTTTCTTTAGTCTTAGCAACCAAAAGCATGAACTTCAGAAAATTCCCCCTGTTTATCCTTCACAACAATATTAAGAAAACGGCGGAAGCCACCCGAATACGGTTAATTATTAGCAGAAATTTCGCGTATGGTTTCCCAAACGAGAATATCTTGAAATAAAGATTGATAACCCGCGACATTAGGATGTAAACCATCGGCAGTCAAACGACTTTTCCACCAAGTTTCGCCCCTACTCATCCAAGTTTCAAATAAGTCTAAATAAGGAATATTCCTCTCTAAACAGGCAGATTTGGTTATTTCTTTATAGCGAAATTGATCCGCTAAACGGAAATACAAACAATCTTGAAAAGGCATTTTGGCTTCATCAACGGGAACCATGCCCACAAATAATACGGGACACAGTTGTTGAGACTGATCAAGCAAATTTTCTAAGACTGCTTGAAATTCATTCATCGGTGTTAAATGACGACCGTGAGGAAATTGTACTCTAGCACAATCATTCACGCCTACCGATAAAATAATTAAATCCGGTACTCGGTTTCGTAATTCGCCACGATAGCGAAACTCGTTTTCTATTCTTTGGGCTACTTGATGGACGCGATCGCCTCGAACCCCTAAATTATAAAGAACATGACCCGGACTATTCGGTAACATCCAACGGCGTCGCAGTCTTTCCACCCAACCTCCCCCTTGATGATCGCCATAGCCATAGACTAAACTATCTCCAAGGACGACCAATTTCAGGGGGTGGCGGCGCGATTTGTGCGGCCATTGATTCAAAGATTCGATGATGGTTGCCTGCATAAGCGGAAATACTTACTCAAACAATTAGGAATCATGCCATGTTAAACTAGGATCAGGAATTCTGCCATATTAAACTAGGATTAAGAATCCTGCCATATTAAACTAGGATAGGACATCTGAGAAAGTGGGTAAACTAATGCCGAAGCACGTCACCTATGATTCTAGTCAATTAACCCTTCGCGCCGAGGAGTTAGTTAGTGCATCCTCGAATCGCTATAAAATTACAGTACAAGTGGCCAATCGTGCCAAACGTCGCCGTTATGAAGATTTCGACAATGATGATCAAGTGTTGAAACCTGTGATTCGGGCTGTACTGGAAATGTCTGAGGAGTTAACCCAACAAGACATTATTGGTGGCGAATGATGAAACGGGGTTTCAGTTTTATCTTGATTTTCTTGAGTGTCTCAAGTTTGGTGTTGTGGGAGGGGTATTTCGGGTGGGGTGATTTTCCCGTTTCCGCCCAAGTTCCCTTATTTTCCCCTTCTTCGGAACACTTTCTCTCTCAAGCAACACCTCCACAGGCTCAGGAAACCCCTTCTGATGACTCTTCACCTCAAGAGACAAAGGCGGCTCCAGTACGTCCTCAAGAGGTGTGGCGGTTCGTTTATCAATATTTACCTGACTTTCCCTTAGAAAATACTTACATTGCCAAGGAAACGGGAAAAGTCGCGTCTGAGAATACTTTGGTGGGACGGTTAATTCGTTATCATGTTTATGTGAAGGGACGGCCCCCTAATTATCGTTTTGATTGGAAGTTGACTTTGGCTGATTATTTGGGGGTGACTCCTGATTATCTCGTCGAAGATGTTTATCCTGGGGCTGATAGTTTGCAGAAAAATCCGATGGAGCGCGATGCCGAGGTGATTCAAAGTCTTAACCGCGCCCAAAGGGACGCGTTAGTGCAAGTCTTGGTAGATATCTTTAACGGAAATTCCCCCCAGACACTTCCCTCAAAAAGCCAAACTCGTCCTTCTACTCCTCTCCCCCCACCTAAACCTGGTGATGCTAAATTACTTATGCCGTAAATGAAGGAAGAGGGAAGAGGGAAGAAGGAAGAAGGAAGAAGGAAGAAGGAAGAAGGAAGAAGGAAGAAGGAAGAAGGAAGAAGGAAGAAGGAAGAAGGAAGAAGGAAGA
>JBEDKD010000412.1:0-24665 GCA_041172365.1 Cyanobacteriota bacterium
TGAGCTTTAGCCTCTGCAAGGAAACAATATTCTTTTAATAAATTATGCTCAAAAATTTCATTATAAGCACAAATTTTAACCCCTTCAGATGAAATAAAGACTCCTCTTTGATCAGCTAATCTTATTCCTGATCTTTTTTTAGGACCTCTTCTGTCTAATTCTTGATATTTATTTAACGCTCTGCGATTTCCATCTATTGCTAAAGCTATACAATAAGTTGTTTCTTCATATGAAAAAGTAGAACAATAGCGGGCTGAGAAATTACCATCATTAAGTCTTGATATTTGTTTAGGACTTTTGATTTTACTTTCTTCAATTTTATCTGGTTTTTCTAAATAAGGATATCCAGATTTTATTTCTTGCAAATTATATTTATCTCTAGTTTTCGACCATAGATATAATTTGCATTCATCATTATATCCTATGGTTTCTTTAAATGAAAGTGCTCTCCGTAGAGGAAATCCTGTCTCATCAGGTTTAACTATTCTCATATCACCATGTTTTGTATTAAAACGTATATAATGTTTTAAATATGACCACTTAGTTTTTTCATCTTCTTCTGAGGAATAAAATGTTGAAAATTCTTCAACTTCCAAACCCTCAACAATAATCATCGTTCCTGAATTTTTAAACCTATCATTAAAAAAATCTTGATTTAATTCGTTAACGATATTTCTAGTTTGTTTTTTGGCTTTATAAAAAAGGTCTTCTAAAATAGTCCAAGGTTGCTCATAAAACTTAGATGAAATATCATAATCTACATCCAGATTGTTTTTAGGATTATCTATTGATATATGCCTCCACCACAATTCATCTTGACATTTAGTAATAACAGAAATTTTTTTAGAAGCAAAACAAAGTTTAGATCCTTGGCATTTATAACCAATATATTCGCCTTGAATTTTTGTTGATTTTCCGATTGAGAAAAAAGCAACATAGGGAGTAATACCATTGATTTTTTGTGTTTCATTTAAACCAATACCATCATCAAAATATATAAATCCTTTTTCTTGTAAAAGTGGGTATATTTCAATTCGAGAAGCTTTAGCATCATAAGAATTAGATATTAATTCCCGAATAACTTCACATGGATCTTTACGATTAACCGAAAGTTGAGAAAGAGTATGAGTATAAGAAATTACCGGATATTTGGGTTCTGACATAATCAACATGAAATTTCATTAATGAGCTAATATAATCATAATCCATAAATAAACAGTTTTAACATTTTTCGTTGCATTCCGTTTATCTGTAACTATTGTAACCCACATTCCGCACATCTTTTTGTAATATGCCTTGTAGTATTTCTTCCTGAGTATAAATGCTCATTGAGCGAAAATCTGTTATTCCCAGAGTAAAAATCAGCCCAAAATGATAAGCAGTTATACTTGTCATTCAGAGGCAATTGGCGATCTCAAAGGGTTGGATAAAGGGTAGTCATTATATGCTACAGGGTATTACTTTTGAAGTACGCAATGTGGGATAGTAGCATTTCCTTTACAATTAAATAAGGAGAACAAGATATTAAGCGATCGCGCCTCAACTCCCCTAGACTTCCAAGAGTGATGTCATTCGTCTGAAGCATTACTGCTTCAACTCAAAATCATGCTTTAAATAATTTCCCAAAATATCCCAAATGGGTTCTATATTGGTGGAAAAGGAGGAGAGGGTTTGTTGGGTTGAGATAAAGGAGATGGTGGTGATGCTGGTGATGGAAGAGATGGTTTTTCGGGTTGAGATAAAGGAGATGCTGGTGATGGAATAGATGGAAGAGATGGTTTTTCGGGTTGAGATAAAGGAGATGCTGGTGATGGAAGAGATGGTTTGTTGGGTTGAGATAAAGGAGATGCTGGTGATGCTGGTGATGGAAGAGATGGTTTTTGGGGTTGAGATGGTGGTGATGGGAGTTTTATTTTGTTTAAGTGTTCTAAAATAGAGTTTAATTGAGGTGAATTTTGCTCATTACTTAAGCTGGTTATTTCTGTTAATATTTTCTCTTGTAATGCGGAAGATAATTTATCTGGTAAATTTTTTCCTGTAACTTGCTCTAAAGTTATTTGATTAATGTCAAATTCTTTAGTAATAGATTTTTTTTCGCCTCCACCAGGAAGTCGTAAATTAATCGTAAATTTTATGTTCTTAAATTGCATTTGATTAATCTTCAAATCATCTGGTTTTTCTGAATCTTGACTAGGTGCATTTTTTCCCTTTTCAGATAATTGTTTTAGGTTAATTGCCATCATAGATTCAGGTGTAGTGGCGTTATTATTAGACTGTACATCAACATTAACTGCTACATCTTCAATAACAATTTTTTCAATTTCTAAAGGCGTTTTTAGCAATGATTTAGCCTGAACTTCCATCAGTTTAATCCTAAAAAGATAAGGACTAGCAAAACCATCAATATTATTAACTTTAATATCCATAAACTGGACATTATTCTGTAATAAATTTACATTGGCTTTTGTACAATCGGTAGCTAAACCTGTACCTAAACTAAGTTTTTGTTCAATTTCTTGTTCTGCTTTTTGATCAGCGAATTTGTCTAATCCAAATGCTGCACCACCCAAAACAACTATTACTAAACCAGCAATAATGAAATATTTTTTAGCCATTTAATTATGCTCCTTAAAACATTATTAGAAGTATAAAATGAAAAGGTGAGTCAATCAAGACTAACGGGAGCATCCCAAGTTCGTAGTTTGCCTAGCCTGCGCCCCTACAGATATCTTTACCAAAGTGAGATGCTCCCAGACTAACCCTAATCATTATACTATATACTATACCAAAATATACTCGAACTTATTTGAGCCACAAGAATCAGGAGGCAGAAATCCTAAAAACCCTCAATCTCATCAAAATTGAGATCACGATATCAATCAGCTTTAAATATCATAATCTGTTAAAGTTTCCCACTCATCAGAAATCAAATTTTGCCAATCTTCATCACAGTGGGAATGTAAATGAATTGAAGCTACTAATAATTCTGATAAAATTTGACATTTTTGGCGATCGCGTAATTCAGGCAGTTGTAATTGATTAATCAAAGAAAGAACATTTTGACATTCTTCCTGTAATTCTATAATCAATTGATTTAAAGTAGAATTGTGAGTGCTAAGTTTTCTATTTGTTAGTTGCATTAGTTTTTCCCTAATCTTTTCAAGGCTTGTTGAATACCCTTTTCAAACGCGTTAATTTCCTTCTTCCTTCTTCCTTCTTCCTTCTTCCTTCTTCCTTCTTTTATGATTCAGTGAGATACGCGATCGCGTCTCTAATCCACTCTTCGGAGCTCGCGGTTTTCGCCCTGTTAGCATCACTTGATAACGCTTTCAACGCTTGCATCACTTCCGAAGCCGTATAACCCAATGCTAATAAAGTCATCTCAATATCCGCGTGAACATCCGGGGTTAAGCCCACAAGAAGAGAAGAGCTTAAGCCCACAACTTCGAGCCATTGGGATAATGTACTTCTCAATTCTAGGGCCAGTCGTTCGGCAGTTTTGGGCCCGACTCCTGGGGTTTTCGCTAAAACCTTAGTGCTTCCGGCGACGATCGCGTGTACCAAATTTTCCAGTCCCAAAGTATCAAGCAACGCGATCGCGATTTGAGCACCGATCCCGCTTACACCAATTAATAAACGAAATAAATCCCTTTCCGCACTACTAGCAAACCCATACAATACCATCTGATCTTCGCGTGTTAGCAGATGAGTGAAAACCTGCACAGAATGACTAATAGGAGGCAAATGATCCATCATCCGGGGCGGAATTTGGATCTCATAGCCGATAAGATTTACTTCCAAGATCAGGATCACCCGGTGATTATTCCCTTTGGTGATATCTATAACCGTTCCTTTTAAATAAGTAATCATTTTATATTCTTTCTCACAGGAGGAGATAACGCGATCGGTCTATTTAATTTTCCTATATATTGGTCATCTTATCAACACTCTCTTTCCTCGGTGTCTAATTTTAATTCGTAGGTTGGGTTGAGCGTAGCGAAATCCAACATATAGTGTTTCCATTTTAGAGGTGAAACTTGTGGTACAGGCATCTTGCCTGTGAGGGGCCTTAGCCCGTTCCACATTTACATCTCATTTAAAAATGCTATAGCAATCCGTCAGGAGTCGTAACAGATTTAATGTTAATAATAGGAGTGCGTTGGCGTAGCCTGTGCGGAGCATCGGACGTCTCGCTCGCGAATGGTTTCGGAGTGGGAGCATCTTGCTCGGACTCCGAAAACTATCACAACCTATTTAGGATTGCTATAGACTAAACTCCACATATTTGTTGGGTTTCGCTACGCTCAACCCAACCTACAAAAAGTCTGATATTAAAGAGATATTTCCTTACCCATTTCTGTAAATTTTACCTGTTTAATATTCCATAAACGATTGCTCTTTAATGTCTGACGTAAACTCCCAAATAATGCCATTTGTTCACAACTTGATAATGATTTAATCTGGCGTTTGGCATCCGATGGCACTCGAAAATCTATCGTGACGATCGCGTTTTTTTGATCGACTATCACCCGATACCCCAAGGCAAAATCACGATTTTCCTCTTGGGAAAAGGTGAGCGCGATCGCGTCCTCTAAAGACTTCTGCACAGAAACACTCACACCCTGGGGAATAAACCCCTGACATTGACTATCTAACCGATACACCGTCACCTTCACAAGTTTCTCCCCTGTCACCGAGGGACTCCCAGAAGGGTTTAAAGTAGTGGGGGAAGGGAGAGAGGGACTCGGCATCAGACGCGGCTCAACCTGACGAGGACCGGAGGCACAACTATTTAACCAAATTGTCAGAAAACTAATTGTCAAAAATGTCAAAACTTGTCGGATACTATTCATTGGTGTTTACACCTCTCACTGACGCAGAAACCGGGTTTATTAACCAAAAATCGTGATTTTAGGAAACAAACAAACGCTCCAAACCCGGCTTCTTTGGTTTAAGTAGGTAAATTCTGGCTTTTAAACACTTCGGTGACTGCGCCCATTAATCCGTATTTTCTATTAGTATCTTATGGCTTGGACTCGCCGCCACATTCTCTCTCTGGCTGACTTTACTCCCTCGGAATACGATATTGTCCTGCAAACTGCCGCGAGTTTTCGCGAAGTCTTAGGGCGTCGTATGAAAAAGGTTCCTGCACTACAGGGCCAAGTAGTGGCCAATTTATTTTTTGAACCCTCAACCCGCACTCGTAATAGTTTTGAGTTAGCCGCGAAACGTCTCTCCGCGGATACTCTTAATTTTACTCCGGGTACTTCTTCCCTCACTAAAGGGGAAACGATCCTCGATACCGCGAAGACTTATCTCGCGATGGGTACTGATATGATGGTGATTCGTCACGGTGCCGCGGGGGTTCCTCACGCGATCGCGTTGGAAATGGATCGTTTAGGGGTGAAAGTGATGGTGCTTAACGCGGGAGATGGCCAACATGAACATCCCTCCCAAGGTTTATTGGATTTATTTACGATCTGTTATATTTTAGACCCTAGTCGTCCCCGTTTAGATTTATTAGAAGGGAAAAAAATCGCGATCGTGGGGGATATTTTACATTCCCGCGTGGCTCGTTCTAATATCTGGAGTTTAACCGCGACGGGAGCGGAATTACATCTGGCTGGCCCTCCCACTTTATTACCTCAATTTTTTAATGATTATGGTAAAGGACGAGTCGGCCAATTACACTTACATTGGGATGTGGAATCAGCTTTAGAAAATGCTGATTTTGTTATGACTTTACGATTACAAAAAGAACGCATGGGCCAGCATTTGTTACCTAGTTTGCGTGAATATCATCAGTTATATGGGATTACACGCGATCGGCTCAAACTCTGTAAACCTCATGTTAAAGTCTTACATCCCGGCCCGGTTAATCGAGGTGTAGAAATTAGTTCAGATTTAATGGATGATCCCGAATTTAGCTTAATTTCTGAACAAGTTACCAGTGGAGTTGCTGTCAGAATGGCCCTTTTATACTTAATGGGAGGCGGTAAATCTAACCCATAAATATAAATGAAGGGTAATGACAAAAAAACTCTAACTAATGGCTCATAACTTATTATGTGTTAACTTAACCTTAAATTGTTAGTCCGTCAGGGGTTAAAACCCCTGCCTAAAAGCTTAAGTCCTCTAAAGAGGACTAAATATTTAACAATTTTTTTCGGCTCTACCGAACCTCAAAGAGGTCAGCACAGCTTACCCCGTTCGCGTCGCGTGCGCGTAGCACTTAGGGGTCGCGTAGCCTCACTTGCTATGCTTGCCGTCGAAACAGCCAAAAGCTAGATTGGGCAAAGGTTTTATTATAGTATAGTTATATTTTGATAAACCTTTCGGCAAACTCTTGCTGTGTAAGCATTTTGGCGATTTCTTACATAATAAATTCGGTAGAACCTTTTTCTCTTAGTCCTCTTCAGAGGACTTGAGCTATTAGACAGGGACTTAAGTCCCTGGCTGGCGGTTTTTGAGCTTAAGTTAACACTTTATTTGTTTTTAGTTAATGAAATTTAAGCCTCTCAATACTATCGGTATTTACTCTGTACTAATCGCGTAAATATAGTATGATATAAAATTAATAGTTCATCCTTCAGATAGAGGCATTAACTGGACTACTGGAGCCATCCTATTTGAAGACAATTGTTGAGGTATTTATGAATGCCAAATTAATCGGGAAAGCCAAATATCTACTATTAAGCGGATTAATCACGAGCTTGGGGTTAGGAGCACTTCCAGTCTCCGCACAACAACCTACTGATTCCCAAGTTAAAGCCCTTGTGGAAGCACTGCGCCAAGCCGCTCCACCCCAAAGTCCCAATGATGGGATGTATAGTCCTTGGCAAGTGTTACCCGGAAATATTTCCCGTTGGTCAAAATTCTGCAAGACAAAGGAATTAACACCACAACAATTTGATGCGGAGGAAGGCAAGGCTCGATCAATTGTAACTTGTATTGTACGCGATTTGTTAAAGGATGAATATAAAGCCAGTGGCAATAATGAGTTAACCGCAGTCCGTCGTTCCGCCTGTTGGTGGATGACGGGTGAATCAACGGCTTGCCAAAGTGGTGAAACCGCGACTTATGTGCAGAAAGTTGTCGGTTTTTACCAGAAATATCGTTCCCCAAATTAATGCAAATCTCAATAAGAAGACCGGGCGGTTGAAACCGCGTCTACACAGACAAAACCCGCCTCCGCGGGTTTAATTTCTTCAGCGAATGGCATTCGCCCAATCAATCTAATAATAAAATATACAATTAATTTTGTGTAGGTACTTAACCTTTTTACCCTGGGTTAGACGCGATCAAAAACTTACTTTATATCAAGACTTACGCACAGATAAAACCTGTAGGGGCAATCCCCCCGTGGTTGCCCCAAATCACCCTATATATAGAGTCAATGGGTAAGTTTTTTCCTTAATATTAGGTAACTTAAAATGGCTAATAACTGATGGGTAATAATTCACAGAAAGTTATTAGCCATTACCCAAAAATCACAGTATGATTAAGGACAGTAACAACTGCTGTCGCAAGAATAGGAATGACGAACAGGGCGATAGGCAGATGCTAACCATGCAGAGGATACCCAGCCACCACTAGACAGTTTGTACCACCCCTGTGAATAAGCAACGGTGCGGACTTTTTCACCTGGGGATAGTTTACCGACTACACAATGAACCATCCCAGGACCACAGCGGACATTTAAGTTACTACCATTGGTAGCTACTCGCATCATCGCGGCTTCTGCACTTCCTGAGATCGCGAGTGTTGATAGGGTTAATGTGGCTGCGGCCAATCCTATCCAAGCTGAATTTGGGAGGTGAAAATTAACTGTTAGTTCCAGCGCGGGTTCTTCGTAGGCCAGAAAAGAATGAGCTAATGCTAATGATTCCATAATTTTTTTGTGAATTTGGTGTTATTCAATGTTAACTTTGCCCAAAAATTTAACCAAGAAGCAAAAGAATTACTGATATATTCCGATCGCGCTAAAAATCGCGCAGAAAGCAAATTAAAGAGGGTTGATTTTTAACCGGGGTGATCAGTAAGATTTATGATTATCGGTTATTGTTAACGATAACACTGATATTCCTGATCGCCAAGAGATCAAATAAAACTTTACATAACTTTTCAAATCGTTGTGCTCAACTTCAGTCAAAAGGTTTAAGTAAAAATTACTACTGCCGAACATAGACAAAATGCACCTATTTGTTATAATTGATTAAAGGCGGACGATCGCGATATTGAAGCTGGGGTAATTTTTGATAAAATCCTCAACTTGGATACAGACGCTCGCGAACTTATCTATTTTTGCCGATGAACTCCAGTATCACGTCACCTCTTTACACTCCTCCCTCTTGTCACGAAAAAGATAGTTTCTCCATTACCCTTGCACCTCTGTCCCTAGAAGAGATATATTCTTTAACAGATGATCCCGCCAATGGTGCAGTGGTGGTGATGAGTGGGACGGTTCGCGAGCAAACAGAGGGTAAAGCTGTGATAGCCTTGGAATATCAGGCCTATCAACCGATGGCGCTCCGGGTGTTCCAACAAGTCGCGGCTAATATCCGTAATCAGTGGTGCGATGTGAATCGAGTCGTGATTCATCATCGGATAGGGCGGCTAGAAATAGGGGAAATTAGCGTCTTAGTCGCGGTGGGGAGTCCCCATCGTGCAGAAGCTTTTGAAGCTTGTCGATACGGCATTGATACCTTAAAACATAATGCCCCAATCTGGAAAAAAGAACATTGGGTCGATGGTTCCAGTAGTTGGGTTAATATTGGTGCTTGTGAACAAAATAATGAAAATTTCAAAATTTAACTATTTTTTCAATTTTCAGACATGGAGTTTGTGGGAACCTTATTAACAAAGGGTGCGTCAATAAAGGTGGAAGGTTTTATGAGCCAGTTCCACCGATGAATAACTTTCTAACATTATCTTGGTCCACAGTTGAGGCAATTATCCCTCAAGTGCCATTACCTCTGGAAAAACTCTCTAACTCGGATTTAGTATTGCGGTGTCAAACGGGTTCGCAACCCGATCGCGCTGCATTTACTGAATTATTACGTCGCTATCAGTCTCATGTTGAGCGGGTTTTATACCACTTAGCTCCTGATTGGCAAGATCGTGCGGACTTAGCCCAGGAAGTTTGGATTCGGGTTTATAAGCATATTCGTAATTTGCAAGAACCCGCAAAATTTCAAAGTTGGTTAGGTCGAATTACAACGAATTTATTTTATGATGAATTACGCAAGCGTAAACGAGTCAAAAATGTAATTTCTCTTGATGTTCCCCGTGCTTTTGAAGATGGGGAAATGGATTGGGAAATAGCCGCGGATAGTCCTGGGCCCGAAGAGGCTTTGACAACACAAGAGTTTTACGATCAGTTACGAGCCGCGATCGCGGATTTACCTGAAATTTTCCGTACCACAATTGTGTTAAGAGAAATTGATGGTTTAGCCTATGAGGATATCGCGAAAATCACGGGAGTGTCCCTAGGAACAGTGAAATCTCGGATCGCGAGAGCTCGTCAACGTCTACAATCTCAACTGAAAAACTATATGGAATAGAGAGAACAAACGCATGAAAAAGCAGGAGGAATACCAAGTCTAAGACTATGAAATCTTAACGCGAAAGCGGGGGGTGTGTGCCATGCTTTTTTCTAATAAACTGCCAACCCAAAAACGAGAGAATTATCCGAAAAGTTCAGTGAGTAAAAATTTAGTCCCTTATCAGCCAAGTCAGGGTGTGGTGATGCCAACTATGATGCGCGATCGGTTTGAATTATTAAGTGCTTATTTAGATGGTGAAGTAACGGCAACCCAAGGGCGGCAAGTCGAAGAATGGTTAGCCTCTGATCCCGAAGCCCGTGGTTTATATCATCGTCTTTTAAATGTGCGATCGGCTTTTCAATCCATGCCGGTCCCAACTCCTCAAAAATCGGCGCAACAACTTGCCAATGCGGTTTTCCAAAGTATAGATGCCGAAAAACAACGTCAACGTCGTTGGGCGTGGCAAGGGGGCGCGATCGCGGCTTTGTTTTTAGCCACTTTATCCGGTGTGATGGTTAACCGACAAACGACAACTCAAGTCGCGGAAACCCCAGCACCCGTTCAATCCTCCGATGATGTCATGATTGCACTGAATGAACCAGTTGTGGAAATCCTAAATCCCAATACCGCGATTTTGAGTGTCAATCAGCCAGTTGTGGAAATTCCTAAAGTATCGAATACTCCGAAGAAACAGTAAAATTTTAATTTCTCTTCGTTACTTTTGTGATTCCCCAGGCCAAACCCCCTTCGGTAAGGGGATACCTCGGAGGAATTGAACGCGATCGGGCAACATCACATAAGCCCACGCGTAACCCAGGGATTGAAAGTCTAAATCGAAGATTTCTATCTCTTGACGTTGATATTCATTCTCTTCGGGTGCGCGATGGGGTAAATAATCTTCGAGATAGTCTAAATCGGAGAGAGGTTTTGTGTTGCGAAATGTCAGGAGAACTCCATAAACTGTGCCATCTCCAGTCATCATCGCGGGATAGCCTCGCGCTTGTAAATGATAAAGTTGACCATACGCGATCGCGTCTTGGTAAGTCAAGACCTTCCCTTCACAGTATCGCGGATAATTAAACTCTCCGGGTTTGAGGGTGCCATAGACAAAGACATTCATGGGTGATAATGATTCGTTTTTGCTAAGATAGAGGGCAATCATCCCAGATAGTACGTCTTACCCTCGACGACATCTGTAAGCATTAAACATTTCAGTCGTTTACCCTCTAGTGAGTTCATGGTACTAGCAGTCAGTCTTGTCAAGTGGGCTTTTGGATCATTATACTTAAGTTCTTTTTTGCCCTCTATCGCTCTCGATAGTCTCTTTTCCACTCAAGGCGTAATGGTGATGTTACTGGCAGCCTACGCGGTAGCCATGTGGATGTTCCTTACCAGTGCTCCTAAAGTTTATACCGTTATGGTTTCCGATCTGGGGATCGCGCGCGAATTTTACGAAGGTTTGTTACAATTACCAGTCGCGGAAGTGCCGCTACATTATTACTATAATTATGAGCAAACCATTGGCACAGCCAGTCTCGATCCGATGTATATGACACCGACGATGACTCGCCCTAGTCCGACAAAAGGTTTTACCTCCGATGGGTTATGGTATCAATTAATGAAAAATACCCAATTGCACGTTATTGGGGGTGCAAGTTTAGGAACAAATGAACGTCAGCGTCATGTTTGCTTTGATCATGACTGTTTAGAAAAGTTATTGATGCGAGTAGAAACGCGGGGACTTAAACTGAAAATTCGTCGGGAAAAACCTTTAAATTTTTTAGTGAAAGATTATGATGGCCGGGTGATTGAAATGACAGAGGTTTCCAATTAATCAGACTGTTTTTGCGTCGTGTTTTTTTCTGAAATAAAAATTAACCACCAAGACACCAAGACACCAAGGAAAGACATCCTCCTATTCGGGGCTTAATATAAGGTTCACAGTTTACCTCTTGGTGTCCTTTGTGTCTCCGTGGTTCATTTTTCTGTTATACTGAGAAAAAGTATTTTGCCCGATTAAGTCAGGATTTCTCTCGTATTTTGGGGGTAAAAATGAACCACCAAGACACCAAGACACCAAGGAAAAACATCCCCCTATTCTGGGCTTAATATAGGGTTCAAAGTTTACCTCTCTGTGTCCTTTGTGTCTCTGTGGTTCATTAATTTTTCTGTTATACTAAAGAAAACTGTTCTTCAGGATTAACTAATGATTTCTACCGCTTTTTTTGTGAATAATGAACCACAAAGGCACAGAGAACACAAAGGGAAGACAGAGAGATAAAATAGAGTTAGCTCTGATTTTTTTTTATCTGAGTTAATCTCAAAGGTATCAACGTTTACCTCTCTGTGTCCTTTGTGTCTTTGTAATTCATTAATTTTTCTGTTATACTAAAGAAAAATGTTCTTCAGGATTAACTAATGATTTCTACCGCGATCGCGCCTTTCTCCCATCAACTACGAGCTCCTTTAAGCAAAAAAACAATTACGGTTTTACAAATTAATTTAGGAAAAAAGTGTAACTTAACTTGTAATCATTGTCATGTGGAAGCCAGTCCCAAACGCACAGAGGAAATGTCCCCTGAAATTTGTCAGCAATTGATTACTATTATTAATCAGTTTCCTCAGATTCAAACGATCGATCTGACGGGTGGTGCGCCGGAAATGTTATATGGGTTTAAACCTTTAGTAGAAGCCGGAAGATACCAAGGAAAAGAGGTGATTGTTCGTTCTAATTTGACGATTTACTGGGAAAAGGGTTTTGATGATATTCCTGAATATTGTGCCAAAAATCAATTGAGAATAGTGGCTTCTTTACCTTGTTATTTATCCTCTAATGTGGATAAAATACGCGGTAATGGGGTATTTGATGCTTCGATTAAAGCTTTACAATTGTTAAATAGTTTAGGCTATGGTAAAGATCCGAATTTGATTTTAGATTTAGTTTATAATCCCCAAGTCCCGACAACAGATAAGTTTTCTCTTACCCCAGAGCAACAAAAGTTACAGCAAGATTATAAAAACTATCTTAATGAACATTTTGGTATTGTCTTTAATCATTTATTTACTATTACTAATTTACCGATAGGGAGAACAAAATTTCAGTTAGAAAAACACAAGCTTTATCAAAGTTATATAAGATTCTTAGCCGATAATTTTAATGGCAATACTGTGGAAAATTTAATGTGTCGCAATGAGTTATCTATTGACTATTTGGGAAATGTCTATGATTGTGATTTTAACCAGATGGAATTGTTACCTGCGAGAAGTAAAACCAGAGAAAAAATTACCGTGAAAACATTATTAGAAGCTGGAAATTTAGATATTATTTCGGAAGTCCAAACGGCTAATTATTGTTATGGTTGCACCGCGGGCGCGGGTTCTAGTTGTGGAGGGGCTTTAATTTAATCAGTTTTGGCTTTAAGCTGGTTCCTTGGGGACACGGCAGTGCCGTTTCCCTACTTTTTCTGCCCTATTGGGAGGCTCCCCTTTCTGGAGTCTTGAATGAGAAAATCTCTATCAAGTGTTAATAGTCCACTTTCTGGAGATAATTCTGTCATTCCGACTAAACAATTAGTGCCGGTTTTTCTAAGATTATGACGGGTTCCATTGTTTTTACCTTGGCAACAACTATTTTCAGTTTAACATAAGTTTTTCTGTGAGAAACCGGGTTTTTCTGCCACAACTGCCCGCCCATGCTAAGACAGATCAAAAACCCGGTTTCTTTGGCATCTCGTGGGGTGAGAAACCGGGTTTTTCTGCGACAACTTCCCGCCAATGCTCAGACAGCTCAAAAACCCGGTTTCTTTACTCTCCCTATAATAACCCCGCGGTTTCATAAAGTAGTCTCATTAAAGATAAAATTCTTTGTCCATACTGTAAATCTGCGGACCAACGACCACTTAATTGACCTACTAATGGCGCAATTCCTCGCGTGACAAAACGAAATCGAGGATCGACTAATTCCTGTACTAAGGGTTCCGTACTCGCGTAGGCTTTTAAATGTTGAATATGCGCTCTGACTCCAATTCTGGCACTAGGAAATGACGCGGTTTCTGAAGTACCACCAACCGCTCCTAACGCGGAAAAATTATTTTGTGTCGATTTTATTTCTCCTCCAAATTTGAGAAAATTTGTTTCGATGCACATTTGACAAAAGGCCATGTCATAACTGACTCCCTCAATGGTTGCCTCTTCTCGATATAATTGCGCGATATCAGGAAAAGTTGTTAAGGCTTTCTCATTATTCGCCCGAATAAACATGATTAATTGCACTTCTGTGGTATGCCCTGGGGACATGATTTTGTCAATTTGACTTTGACATATTTTATTATTAGAACGTAAGACTACGGCTCGATTGGGATTATCCCAACTTACGGCTATATTAAAGTCGCGTAATTCAATGGCTTTGACATGAACAATATTTTTGTAATTCACCAGTCTCACTCTGGGAATTTTTGTGACATCTAATCCTAAGCGATCTACTAAGTCAATGGGTATATAAGAATTGCCATTAATTAAAACCCCTTTTTCTCCATAAATTTGACCATTTATGTTAATATTAATGGGGAAATAGTTGCTAGGAAGTGGTGGCACTGATACTCCTTTATTCCACGCGACTAAACCATCGACGATTCCTAGGGCGATGTCTCGTCGTTTTGTTTGTATTAAAGCGCGATCGTCGGGGTTGGTGAGAAAGCCTACTTCTATTACTACTGAGGGAATTGATATCCATCGACAAAATACTAATTTTCCTAACCCTGTCGTGGTATCGGGTTTCGCGCCTCGATTGGGTAATTGGGGCACTCGTTGCACTAATCCTTTTAGTAGTAATTCTACATTGCCTTTGCGTTGAGCATTGGTGGCTATATAATATCCTGTTGCTCCTCTTGTTTGGGGATTTGATGAGCCATTCATTTGAATTTCTAACGCGATATCTCCCCCAAGAGCGCGATCGTTTATCCAATCTATACTTTGGACTTGACTGAGATCGTCTGGTACACTATATACTACTACATTACGCGATCGCGCTTCGGCGACGATTTGATCGCGCAACAGGATCATTTCTTTGGCTTCAGTAGTGCCCCCCGCGATGACACCGGGATCGCGAGTACCATTTTCTAAACCACCATGAGCAGCAGAGATAAAAATTTTTCCCATATTTTGTTTTGTACTATGTACTGGTATCAACTATTTTAATCCTATGGCCATTTTGTCCACTTCTGCCTTAGTAACTTTAGCTGACTTGGAAAATGAAACCCTTGTGGAGTTTTATACTCATGTACTAGGTAAACCCCCTCATCCTTATTTTCCCAAAGTTTATGCAGAATTTCAATTACCGGGTTTGAGAATTGGTATTTTTAAACCGAAAGAGTCTCATGTCGCGGAGTTTGCGACACAGGGCAAAACCGGAATCAGTTTGTGTTTTGAGGTAGAGGATTTGGAAAGCGCGATCGCGTATTTGACAGAGTTAGGATATCCTCCGGGGGGAGAAATTATTAATTCCTCTCACGGGCGAGAAATTTACGCGTATGATCCCGCGGGAAATCGTTTAATTTTACATCAATCTCCCTGAGCCAATCCGAAAAATAACGTGGTTTCTGATGGGATTGGCTCCATGACTATTTTACCTAAAAAAACCTGGTTTTTACTTTATTAACTAATGACAACGGTTGTACTATAAACCAATAAGCCCACACTTAAAAGTAATACCCCAGTCGCGATCAGAAAACGGACTTGAGAAGAAGGTAATATTAATTCGCGTATCCAGAGGGAAGTCGCGGAGCCGACGGCATAACTCACACTAAGGACTAAATAAGGCCAATGATAGTTAGTTAACCAACAGATCCCTAATATTATCGCGAGGCTTAACATCACCAATTCGATTAACCGAGGGGGTTCGGACTGGATTAATAAAATAATATTTTGCCAGAAAAAACGTCCGCGTGTCATGGGAAATAGAGGAGAAGATGAGGATAGTTTTTAGTCAAGAAAATAAGTTACCCATAAAGATAACATAAAGCCACCCAATTTATCGGATATAGAGTTATGAGAAGCCCAATATCAGGAAAGAGAAGTATCTCCTCAAGAAGAGAGCATTTCCAGACTTATCCATAGCCGAGGATATGATATAGCACTTCTGGGATTATGGATTTATTCATTAGTCGAAAGGCTATACCATAAAATCTCTTAGTGTCTTAGTGCCTTGGTGTTAATATCATAAATCCTAGTGTCTTAGTGTCTTGGTGGGGGAGCATCCCGATAGTGTAAAAAGCTTTTTTTTGGAGTGGGAGCGTCTCGCTCCCTAGCCCGATGGAGCCCGGATCTCTCCGCTCTGATGCTCCGCAAAGGCTACGCCAACCCACTACCTACTTACAAAAATGGGATGATCCCCTTGGTGGTAATATAGCAATCCCAAATGAGTCGTAACAGATTTAATGTGAATAATAGTAAGATATTAGCACTATAAAAACTCTGACAACCTATTGAGAATTGCTATATTATGATAGACGTGAATTAATAACCCCAAATTCTCTCGGCTGTATCTATCCTAAATATCTCTAGGATTATTGGGATCTCCAAATACTCCCGATCGCGTTTCTTTGAGAAATCCACTATAAGCTTCCATACCATGTTCACCAATATCTAACCCTGCCAATTCTTCTTGTGGACTAACTCGAATGCCTAATGTAAATTTCAAGATACTCCAAAATAGACTTGTCAAAAATACCGTCATTCCGGCAACAGAAATAATACCGAGTAATTGTATTCCGAATTGACTCAAATTGCCACCGACAAGGATGCCTTCTAGGGGGCCGCTTTTATATAAACCAGTATTTTCGCCTTCGGCAAATAAACCTACCGCGAGAGTCCCCCAAATTCCACCCACTAAATGAACAGATATTGCTCCTACAGGATCATCAATTTTTAGGCGATCAAAGAGGGTGACGGCAAATACAACTAAAAATCCGGCAATACTACCAATAATCGCGGCATTGGGAAGATTAACCCAGGCACAACTGCCAGTGATTCCCACTAAGGAGGCTAAAATACCATTAATAATTACAGTTAAATCGGGTTTTCCTAAATATAACCAGGAGACGATTGTCGCGATTATTCCCCCAAAAGCCGCGGATATATTTGTGGTTAAGGCAATATGCGCGATCGCGTTAGGTTGTAAAGCCATTGTCGAACCCGGATTAAAACCAAACCATCCTAACCATAAAATCAAACATCCTAAAGTCGCGATACTCATATTATGACCCGGAAGAGCATAGGTTTCTCCCTCTTGATATTTCCCTAAACGAGGGCCGAGAAAAATTGCTCCCATTAAGGCCGCCCATCCCCCCACAGAATGAACAACTGTTGCTCCGGCAAAATCGCGAAAACCGATTTTAGCTAACCATCCACCACCCCAAATCCAATGGCCAGTAATAGGGTAGGCTATTCCTATTAATAAAAGACTAAAAATGAGGAAGTTAATAAATTTAATTCTCTCCGCGACAGCCCCGGAAACAATAGTTGCCGCGGTTCCCGCAAATACTAACTGGAAAAAGAATTTAGCTTTTAAGGGTACTCCAGTCCAACTTAAGGCTTGAAAAACACCTTGATAAGCCTCTCCCGTCGCGGGACTATTATCAACGATATTTCGCATGAAAAAACCGCCACTGGTTCCGATAAAATCATTGCCATTACTAAACATTAAGGCAAAACCACAGGCAAAAAAGGCGACGGTGGAGAGGGCAAAAACTATGAGATTTTTGGCTAAGACATTAACCGCGTTTTTCTGACGACAGAATCCCGTTTCTAACATACAAAAACCAGCATTCATAAAGAATACTAGCATCGCGGTGATTATTACCCAAAGGGTATCTAATCCTACTTTTAATTCTTCTAGGCTCAGGGGAGTGTTTTCTGGGAGGGGACTTTCCGACGCGATCGCGCTCACTCCCCATCCCAAGACGATAAAAACGGGGAATAAGATAGAGAATTTCCCCCTATAGCCTAGCCGACTCAGAGACTTTAGGAATTGAGGGAAAACACGGGTAATCGTAGATAATAAACTGTTATGTTTGAGAGTTTTTGGTCTTTTTTTAGGACTGACTCTCTTCAAGGGAAATACAATTTTAGACATTTTAAGTGATTTATCACATATTGAGTCTCTTATTTGACAGAAGTATGGTAACAGAGTTCTGTATTCATTAATACAAATTTCTCAAAATAGGGGTGTAAAGGTTCTAACTCAAGGGGATATTGTGGAACAAAAAGTAATAACTATCTCTTTGAGATGCCATGATAAATGTCAACACGCTCTTTGATATTGCAGGACAAATGTCAAGACGCGATCGTCTTTAATTTATTGGTTATCTTGAGACTTTTTCACTTGATTTTAATAATTTATGGATGATAATAACCTCAGTTGCGATTTATCAATGACCGACAAGAAACCGACTTTCTCGCTCGATCGCGCTATTACGCGTATTACGATACCTCTTTCTGGGGTTCATAGGGGAATGATTAAATCCCACCAAAATCAAAAAAATATCCCATCAAAAATAATCCATAGTCAAAGACTCATTAAGTCCTTTTTCACGAGTCACCATTAAGCGATTCATATATTGTAAAATAATGTCTCTCTGCTCCAAATTCAGATTATAATTTTCTTCAACATTTTTATCAAAAAGAGGATGACTTTTGAGCAACTGATAATCCCTATTATTAACCGACTCTTCAGTTAATAAAATTGAGTCCTCATCCGATGGTAATAAACCTAGGGGCAATTCTCCCTCTAATAGCCTCAAAACAGTTCCACAACACGCGTTAGTATTAATCCCCCGTTTTTCTAAACGTTGATGAATCTCTCTCAAACTGAGACTTTTTTCGCCAAAAATTGCGAACAATTCTCCCAGTAAAAAATAATCATTATTGTATTGTTGATTGCCTAAACTCAGAATTTTAGGATAAAGAGGTAAACTCGCAAACCCTAACGCGACTTGTGCCGGAGCATTTTGAATTAATATTGCATTCGGTAATTTTTGACGTAACCAACGCCCGATCGCGCCTAAAGCCGAAGTCCCCCCAGTCAAAATCCCTTGATTAATCGCAACCGTCGATATACCCACCTGACTTAATAAATCATTGACTTCCCGATTTAACTGTTGAATAAAAGGCACTAAAACCTTAATTTCAATATCCCGTCGTTTCACATCCCAACGATGTTTCCCAATTTTTAAAGTAAAATTTTCCTGTTGCGATAATCTCAATTTTAAATATTGAGCCGCCTCTATTAAAGCTAACCCAAAAGGCGAACTTTGTAACCATTTTTGTAATTGATAACGGGCCCCTAAATCAGGATAACCCGGACGGGGTATCTTCTCCCAATAACCAAATAATTCATCCTTCATTAACACTTGACAAATAATATCCTGTTCGATCGCGTTTCCGCTATATGCAAAACTAGCACAATGAAAATGGGAATAGGATAAATTTTCCTGGGGATTTTCCGGTAAATCAACTAAAGCTAACTCGATCGTGCTTGCCCCCGCGTTTATAACCAGAGTTCCCCCTTTTAAAGGGTTTTTCGTATTTTTATTGTGACTAAGTTCCGACAGTAAAGACGCGATCGCGTCTTCAATCAGAAAAATTTGTCCAACCTCTTTCACCAATCCCGAAGCTAAAACCGCCTCCTTCAAATTAACTTGATAAGCATAACTCCACCCCAGGGGAAATCCCATAATCACACCCTCCAAATTTTCGAGAGCATAAACAAGAGTTTCCCCATCTAACTTATCATCAATGGATAAGATAGAAAAACTCAAACTCCGAGGATTTAAAGTATTTAATAACACCTTAATGGCTTCCACAAAAGCAATTAAAGGTAAAGAATATCCCTGAGTCCATTGTAACAAAGGTTCATATTTTTCGGGAAGATCATCTAATCCATCTAAGTAGGAAGTAGCCGCGGTTTTATTATAAGGGATCGCAATTTTTAAAGGACTTTTAAAATTTTGTAAACAAAACGCTTTAATATCTCCCATTTTGACAGGATAACCCACCCCTAAAACCGGAGGCAATTTATCAAACTTCTCCTCAATCTTTAACTGTAATACCGATGGGAAACGATCATTAATAAGGGGAGGAGAAACAGCAAAATTATCCCGATCTTTGGCCGAAACTTGCCACCCCAGGGGATAAACTTCCCCATTACTTGAATTTAACAGTGTCGCAGAAATTCCTGTAGCACCAAAATCAATCCCTAAATACCAATTTGCCAAGGCAGGCGCAGTCGTACTAGAGACAGAGAGGGTGTCAGGGCTAACTAGAGCATTATCCATAGATGTCTCCCATCTCATCATTAATTTATTTGAGAGTAATCGGTTTCGCTTCTGCTTCCGTTAAATTATCTAAAATGTCTTCCAGAGTCATACCATATTTATCAAAATCTAATTCGGAACTGTCTAAGTTAGAAATAACATTAGTAAAGTCAGAATTAACTTGTGTGGGAATTTCGATCTCCCCCGGTTCCTCGATCGCGAATTGCAGGGCTACTCCCAAGGGAGGTGTATTGGAAATATCCGCAAATAAATCCTCTAAAGTAGTAACTTCGATTACACTGCTGCCCGTCGTGGTTTCTTCTTCCTGATTTGGGGTAAACTCGTCGTCAATTTCCGGCGTAAAACCTTCAAAGCTATCAATAATTCCCGTAGCCTCTAATCCCTCTAAACTATACAAATCGTCTTGTAATAATTGTAGGGTGCCGGTATCTAAAACCAGAGCTTGTTCTCCTCCCAAATCAGTAACTTCTATGGGTAATAAATTTTCGTCTTTAGACGCGGGTTCAAAGAAGTCATCCGTTAGAGACTCTAAAGAGCCAGAAATATCTGAGTCGGCATTCTCCAGAGAAATTTTTTCTTCTTTAATGCTATGAGTAGGAAGTGAAACCCCCAAACCTGAGTTTTCAGGAGGTGTCGTCTCTCCAAAAAGATTATCCAAATTAACTTTTTTCGAGTCTTCGGAAGTCGAGATTCTTGGTGAAGGTGCTTCCCAAGAAGCCTTTTCTATAATATCGAAATCATTACCCGTTTTGGCAAAGAAATCCTCTGTCTCTAAAGGGATATCAGCCGACGGTTTATTGGTGACAAATTCCGAATCTTCCGCGAGCATAAAATCGTCCAAAGACTCAGAAGTGTTATCCCACTCAGAGGGAGACTCGAAATCGGGAGTCGATCGCGCCTCAAAGGGTTCGAGGGAGGGACTATATTCTTCTGTCGGAGTCTGAGTCGGACTAAAAAGACGTTGATAAAGATCATCCATCTCTTCTTGCTTCTCAGGCGGAGACTCTTGTACCTCAACGGGAGCCGGAGGCGAGGGTAATGGGAGCACCGCCTGGGCAGAAACGGAACGAGAAACGGGGGGATGAGCCGCGACTTCTGTACCCGCGTAGGGGAATTTCTCTTGATCAGGAAGAGGAGTTTCTGTCACAGCAAAGGGAGAAGCGAGCTCTTTCTCTTTCTCTTTCTCTTTCTCTTTCTTTTCTGTAACAAGAGGTGCTGGTAATTCCTGGGTTTGAGGAACTTCCTGGGGTAGAGGTGGTTTCGGAGGCTCCGTTTCGAGGCTTGTTTCTTGGGGGATCACCTGCACATAGGAAGAAGCCTCCCGTCCCAATTCCGCGGCCAAATGATTAACCAACGCGGCAAACATCGCCTCACCCTGTTGTCCCAGGGTGTGCATTCGTTCTAAACCTTGAGATAATGATTCTTGATAACTTTTCAGATTACGTTGCAGAGCTTCAAAGACAACTTGGAGATTCGAGTCTAGTGACATTAAAAGGCGATCGCACTGAATTTGCAATAGCCGCATTTGTTCCAAACGCTGGGCGGGGGTAAGCAGAGGTAATTCTCCATGCCCATGTTGTCCTTCACCCACGGTTAACTCACCAGTAGTTGACGTAACTTGGGTAGATAATTCCGAGCCACTGGTAGCCGCCAAGAGAACACTATTAAGGACACGAGTCTCTAAATTGGCGAAATTTTCTGTAACATTAGTAGTTAAATGACTTTCTAGGCGATTCATCAAAGCCTGTAAAAATTCCCCAATCACCTTTTGCTGATTGGACTGCTGTTGAGCCAAAGACTGATGATATTGCCGTCGAGCCTCAAGTTGCTTAATTTCTGTTAATAACGCCTGTTGCTCCTGTCGCAGAGCTTGTATATCCGAGTGCAACGCGCCCGTCAGACTCGTCCGCAGTTCTTTCATCTCCGCCGCGACCGTTTGTACAATTTGTTGAGAGACTAACTGCTGATTAACATCCGCGGTATTACCCGCGATCGTCGGGATCGGGAGACGGGCTGGAGTGGCCAGCTCTTGTTCCAGAGATGCTAAAAAATCACGAACACGCGCGAGAACTTGACGTTGCTGAGTCGTTGCCACAGAAGCCACCCAAGGCAAACGGGGACTGGGTTTACTCAGAACCTCATCAATTTCACTAATGATTGCTTGAATTTGAGCCGTTTGAGAATTCAAGGGAGGAACCTCTGGGAATGCCGTTACAGAATCTTGAGTCGTGGGGACACGATTCCATCAAAAATAGGGGACTTTCCTAAATAGGGGACTTTCCTATGCTGTTAGCACCCGGAAAAATGCCTTTATTTGACATTTTATCATAAGACCTTACCGCAACTGTGGAACGGCGCACCTAAATGTACGGTATAGTTGTCAGAAGGTCTAAAGATCAAGATTTTCCCTATAATAACTCACAGTTCATGGGTTTATCGTCATTTTAGGATATATCCTAAACATAACCCGACTCGCGGTTTTTCTTTATGTCCTCACCTTCGCATATCAGGTCTATTCCTTTATGTCAAGGCTCTTGTCCCAGAAAATTATTGGTGGCTCAATATTTTTCCTATCATGAGACATGGGGGGACCGAGAAAGATCGCGTGAAACCATAAGCTTTTCACAACTATGATCCGATAAGTTACCGTCTATCGGTGAGTGCTTTGGCACTCTATAACCTATTTATTAATACGATGATATCATTATGGATGACCGCTTCAGTTCCCGGGATTCTCAACCTAATATTACTCAATTAATCGCGGCTACGCCTTTTTTTGCCGGGTTGCCCGAAAGTGTGATTGAGAAGGCTACTGCCCATGTTGTGAGCCGTAGTCATCCCGCGAATCAGGTGATTTTGCTGGAAAATGACTGGGGAAGTTCTGTCTATTTTATTTTGGATGGTTGGGTGAAAATTCGCACCTATAACCTTGATGGAAAAGAAGTTACTCTCAATATTTTAGGCAAAGGTGAACTCTTTGGGGAAATGGCCGCGTTAGATGAGTCTCCTCGTTCTACTGATGTTATTACTTTGGCTCCCACTTTAATTGGTAATATGCCTGCCCAAGATTTTGTCCAGTTAATTCATACTGAACCTTTGGGGGGTATTCGTTTGGCTCAATTAATGGGGAGGCGTTTACGTCAAGTTAATCGTCGTCTGCGTTTACGCGAGTCTGATAGTACCTCTCGTGTCGCGGATATTCTTTTGTTTTTGGCCGAGGGCCAAGGTAAACAGTTAAAAGATGGTGTGATGGAAATTCCTAATTTACCTCATCGTGAATTAAGCAGTTTGAGTGGGCTGGCACGCGAAACAGTGACACGCGTTCTTAGTAAGTTGGAGAAAAAGAATGTGATTCACCGCGATCGCGATATTTTGTCTATTCCTGATGTTCACGCGTTGGAGCGTCTGTTAGTTTGATCTTCTCACTCACAAGCCCCCGGGGGCAAAAACTTGGTAAAATTACATGAGTTTTTGAGATAAATTATGACTTTCCATAAAATTTTTGTCGCGATTGATCGCTCCCAATTAACAGATCAAGTATTTGAGGAAGCTCTAAAGTTAGCCCAACTGTTTCAGGCCCAATTGCGTCTGTTTCACTCTCTCTCAACTCCTAGTTTGACTGATATGGGTTTATCTATTCCTGTGGATTTAGGCATGAATGCTGACTTATTGACTCAAACTTATTTAGTTGAACAAGAGCGGATCGTGAAGGAACGCGAAGAAGGACAAACTTTGTTAAAAAAATATTCGACTCAAGCAATTGGGCTAGGAATTTCTACTGAATTTGAGCAAAAGGAGGGAGGGGAAACTGGTCCCACTATTTGTGAGGATGCTCAACAATGGGGGGCTGATTTAATTATTGTGGGAAGGCGGGGACGCACAGGTTTAGCCGAAATTTTATTGGGTAGTATTAGTAATTATGTCTTACATCATGCCCATTGTTGTGTGTTAGTCGTACAAAATTGGCCTAACTAACTTTCCCAGTTCATTATCCCTAATTTTTTATTTTTAAGCCATTACGATGAGTGATTTGGAAAAGGCGAGTTTTGTTCCTAAGACTGATGCTTCTGATGATCAGCCAGAGTCTTCTCAAGTTGATTTAGAGTCTGATCCCCAGTTGGGAAAAAGTGAGACGAAAAAAATACCTTTAACTAGGGAAAATACCGCGGCTTTGCGAATGGTGGAAACGGCTTTTTTTGCCAGTACCGCGAGTTTAATTTGGCTGGTTAATTATTATTTCCCCCTAGGTCCGGTACTCCGCATCTTTTTCCCGATTCCTATGGCTCTTATTTATCTACGTTGGGGACATCGTGCCGCGTGGATGTCCGCGTTAGTTTCGGGATTATTATTATCGGTTCTCATGGGACCGACTCGTAGTATTTTATTTGTGATTCCCTTTGCTGTGTTAGGGGTTTTACTGGGGGGACTGTGGCGCCGTAAAGTTAAATGGTCGATCTCGATTTTTTTCGGCTCTTTTGTGGGGGTGTTTGGTTTCTTTTTTCGCTTTTGGTTACTTTCTATTTTATTAGGAGAAAATCTTTGGCTTTATGTCACCAGTCAAGTGACGGATTTATTAGAATGGTTTTTTGTGAAACTGGGATTGTTAATGGTTCCTAGTTTGTTTTGGGTTCAGTTTTCGGCAATTCTCCTGCTCTGGGTTAATAGTGTTGTTTATTTATTTGTGGTTCATCTCGTGGCTTTGTTATTATTAGATCGTTTAGGTAATCCTATTCCCCGTCCCCCCAATTGGATCAAAATTTTAATTGATTATGAGGAGTAGGGATTGGGG
>JBEDKD010000413.1:0-17511 GCA_041172365.1 Cyanobacteriota bacterium
CTACGATCAGGCAATTCCAAGAGTTTTTCTACACAGTCACCCAAAAGAATTTGATTAAGATATTTTTCCATAATCTTTAATTAAAAATAAAATTTATCATTGATGTTAGCGATTTGCTGCGCGATCGCGTTAACGGAAAACGTAGTATAAATCGACATCTATTAATTATCTGAACAGCTATTAGGCAGGAAACGTCGGCGTAGCCATCGTCAAGTTTTTAGTCATTAGAGAACTTAGAGTTGAATTTCGCGATTCGGTTTGCGCTGCGCTCCGGCTGCGCCAACGTGCGCCTTTGGAGCAAACGCTTGTCGAACCGCGCATACGCGGCTCTTCTTTGTCCTACGCGGTTAAATTCGGATTGGTATTGACATCCAACTTAAATAGACTTTGATAATAACCGCGATCGTATGGATGAAGCCTAAAACCTACGAAGCCTGCGGGACTTAGCTACGCTGACCTGCGGGTTCGCGTAATGTCTAGTTAGGATAAGCAGATCGACGAGGCTTCGCGCAGGCTCCGCGATCGCGGTTATTAAGATTTAATTCGGCGAAAATTAATAGGGACTATGAGTTTCTCTATTATTTTTTTTACGTCTATTATCGTCTAAAATTTCACCAATTCGTTGTTCACTAGCATCGGGATCAATCAATGCCACTTCCCAAGTAGATTTATCACCCGTGGCTTCTCGACCTGTCTTTGTAGTAAAAACTCTCATGGAACGAGTTTCACCAACCTTGACACGGCTTTTATAAGTAGGTGATATTTTTCCTAAAACATGAAAACCTTTTAATCGAGTGGCGTTCTCTAATAAAATCTGACATAATTCAAATTTATCACCCTCATTTTGAATTATTCGCATTGTTACTTTTTCTCCCGTCCATTTATAGGTTGGGTGGGAAAACTCATATTTGTCAACATAAAAAACAATAATGTGATCTGGGAGATTACTTCCATAGTTTCTTAGCTCCTCAATAATTTCTTGGTGAAACATAGTAAACACCATGCTCGCTCTACCAGACATTCGACGATTAGCCGCTCTCCAATAAGCTGCCGCCCAACTTTGCATTGTAAATTTGCTCTTTTCGGGATCTTCTTCTAATTTTTTGCGATAGTCCCGCACTCGATTATTTACAACACGAATGGGAAGATTGTTATAAATTCCTTGCTCTCTTAATTTATTACATTCATTAACAGCTTTACCCATGACATCGACATACCAATCGGTATGATCTGTGGCTAAATTATCTTGAGCCGGATCAGATTTAATGTTAAAGAATAGAGCATTTCGATATTCGTAAGGAACACGATCCTCATATTTGATCGCGAATTGTTGCCAATAAGAATTGATGAGACGAACTAATTGACTAATAGTATCAGGAGAATTGCTTATAACATCACAAGGTTGAGAAACGAAAGTCTCTTTTTGCTTAAGCGATTTTAACCAAGGAGCCGCGTTATAATTATAATCTTTTTCGTCGTCACTACCCGCAACAAAATCATAGAATGTTTTAGCGTTATTAACATAATCACGAACTATATCAAGTCCTTCATCATTGTTAGGATAAGCGGACTTTAAGGAATCGACTGCGATCTGAAGTTGTTGAGAAAGAAAATCAATTATTGTCATTTCTTTCCCAATAATATTGGGTTCTGGTATGGGATCTGACCAGCTTGGAGGCTTTGGTTTTGGTGTGGGAGGTGTGGGAGGTGTGGGAGTAGGTTCTGGAGTGGGTTCTGGACCTTCTTGAAAACCGTAAGGAATTTTAAGGACATCATTTTCCAAATTAAGAGCTTTAGCTTGTGCAATTAAAGAAGCAACAATACCAGTTTTGTCTGTCATTGAACCCACGGCGACTTGTTGCAAATTACCGGGTAAAGCAATCTTCGGAAATTTGACTGTCCTAGGAGGAATGGGGAAATTTTTGATACGGTTGGCAATAGTAGGAAATTTTTTAGTAGAAACTAATTGAACAAAGTCGCCATCAAAATCTCTACCTAAAGTCAAAGCTAATTTAGTAGGTACAGCCATAACACCGATCGCGTCTTTAAAAGCACCCTCATGTTTATTTTCCCAAATTTGAACATCGCCCCAATGTCTCATTGGGTTACAGAAAACGATATATTCACCTTCCTTGAAATCTCTAGCACAAAATACTTTTGCTCCAACAATTCTGCCATCTTCTTCAACTTTATGATAATGAGCCAGAGATTCATCAGGCATAGTCATCACAGAGTAAAATCGGACTCCGGCGGAAGTACAATAAGTTTTCCACATATTTTGTAAATGATCAATAGTTTTTGAGACAAAATACGGGTGTAATAATAAAATTCCTCTGGTATCGTTTTTCACAATATCAAGGAAAATATCTTCATATTCTTTTTCGGATACAAGTTCGTCTCGTCCCTCAACTTCTGCGTTATAATCTTCTATTTGTATTCTCATAAACTCGGCTAATTTTAGCATTGATGTCGAAACATCCTTGAGCTGCTCTAGTTTATTTGTTAATCGTGAGATAATGCCATCTTCTTCTAACTCTTTAAAAGAGAACCATTGCCATAACATCCAACCGGGTTTCGCAAACCGCTCCTCTGCCTCATGTACAACGCCCATAATTAGTGTATCCTCATAATTTCCTTCCGATGGTTTTCTTCCCTTAAGACTAGATAAGGGAATTACTAGATCGTAACCAAAACTATCTAATAAATGATTATACGCGATCGTGCCCTTCGCTACCCATTTTTGGTGACACGCGATCCGAATTTGGAAAGGTCTGCCTTCATCGACAACTTCGACTCCTTCTGGATCATCGGCATTGGCGTTAAGTCCCACTAAGTCAAACAAACGTTTAGAGCCTTTCATGTGCGAGTCGCCTGTATGCCAATGGCGATTATTAGTTTTGTCATCACGAAGATTACCATCTTTGTCTTTAAGCTCATCATTCACAATGATGTATTTAATCTTATCGTAACGAATTTGACGACAGCTTGTATGAAGAATGCTACCGTAGATAATTCTTTTCCATTGTTCGGCATCTTCATACCCAAAATAAGCTTGACCTGTTGTTGGCAAAGCCGTAAACGTGAATCTTCCATGATTTCTGCTTCCACTCGCGTAATCAAGAGAATACTTATTATTGGGTTCGTCTTTAGGAGTAAATGGATCAAGCATGAAACTTTCATCAGAGCCTTTTTGTACCGACCATTTAACTTGTTCAACGTTTACTATCTCACCACAACACATAATTTTAGTTGGATGTAAAGCTGCTATTAAAACATTTCTTAAAACCACAGGTGTTTTGCCTGTCCAATTTCCCTTTGCGCCTGCACAGCCCCATATTGGCCACGTTGTCACTGTTTTAATATCGCCGCCGATGGTGTCTTTAAACAACGTATTTTCAAAAACTGTGCGTTTAGTGGGATCTATTTCTTTTCTAACTTCTTGAGGCAAAGGTTCAGGCGTAGTCATATCCTCATTAACCTTGGTTGGTTCTGGAGCTTTAGGCATACTCTTCATCGGAACATCAACATGAGGTAAAAATAATTGTACTTTATTCTCCGGTGGTTTTTGATCAGGAGGTACTTTGTTTTTATTACCCGGATCATCATGTTTAACAAAAGTGACTTGTCTCAAAGTGAGACTTAATCTAATACCTAATCCTTCTCCGGGGCTTTTTAAGAGTTTGCTTGTTCCTGGGATAATTTTTCTTACTCCGTGATAGCGCATTCTATCGACACCGCTCATAACTAGAACATCGCCGCTTTTTAATATAATTTCTTGTGTGGGATCATTATATTTATTCCCTCCCAAAACAAAAATTGCATCATCTCCTAGAGAAACGTTAACGATATCTATCTTATAAGATTCCGTGCTATCTTGGTGAAGACCTAACTTAGCTTCTATAATATTTCCTTTTTCATCTCTTCTATCCTCATACAAGTTAATTAGACAACTCTGAAAAGTAATAGTTTCAAAATTACCGTCTATGTTCCTGCCTTCTTTAAAATGTTCTGCGATCGCGGCTATAGTCGGAGTAAAAGATGGCCACGGATTCCCGGTAACAGGATGTTTATCTACATATTGATACTTATTGTTTATGACAACCCAACCGACTTCCCCACAACTTGTATTAAGACTATTAAAGGACTTACCATGAAGCGAGAATCTCATAAAAGGAGCTTGCGCTCTTATCTCTTTAATTTCCTCGACTAATCTTCTTTGAGCGCTCGGACCAATATATCCGTGCATAAGGGCGAGGTCTTCACCATAATTTGTCTGTCTTGAGTCCTCAAATCCTTCGTCATTGTAATTACTCATAAATTTTCTCCTTGAATTTAACTAAAGTGGAATCATTGAAGGGAATTAAACCTAGTTTAATTCCCGGTTGAATTAAGGTATTTTAACCTAAAACCTAAGAAGGAAAAGGTTTAGGTTGAGGATTGATAATATCATTAGGATTAGGGAAAGGATTAGGAGATGGACTAGGGGATGGACTAGGGGATGTGGAAGGAATCGGTGGCGGTAATGGAACACAATCGCGATCGGGAATTTGCATCTCGTCAACATTCTCGAACAGATACATAAATTGTAGCGCATAAAGCAACTTTAATTCCTTGCCTGAAACGACTTGAGGATTTTTGTCATCGGTTAAATCGATCACCGCTCCGATTTCCTTCTTAGTTATCGGTTGAGTTTTGAGGTCTTTGGCGATCGCGTAGCCAATGACGCGATCGTATATTTTATTATCGGTATTTTCTCTAAATTGTTTAGAAGCGTCAATTAATTGTTGATGAGATTCTTGTTCGCCCAATTGAGAAAGACCAAAGAAATGAATATCAGGTGGGGAACCGTAATTAATACCGAGAATAAAAGCATAATCACTTAATTTGATTTTCATAGCTTTCTTAATGGCAAGGGTGATGAGAACAGCAGAACTTACAATTAGTATATCCGTCATCGCGACAAAAAGCCAAGAAATAATTCTGCCTACACTTTTTCCCAATGCTTCCCCTAAAACAAAAACCAATTGTTTAATACCAGATAAAATCACTTGAGATGCCCAAACTTTAGACAAATCTAATCCTTTGAGCACGAAAAACTCGGCGATAAGAGATACCACTTGTTGAGCCATCAATGTCAGAAGTGATCCCGATATCCATTCTCCCGCGATCGTAGTTATTGTACCTTTCGCGATGGTTTCGATCGCGCTTAATTGCATAGAAGCATTTAGTTCTTCATTTTTGATCACTTTTCCTTCGATGATAGGTTTGGTTAAGAATGAATCCTCAACTTGAAAAGGTTTTATTTCAAATTCATCATCTAACTTAACACCTTTCATCGCATTGATGATAGTATCCGTTATCCATTCGAGAATTTGTTTTTGAACTTGGGATGAAGCTTTTTGTAAATCACTTAGGAATTTTACGACTTCGTGATCGGATTCAATTTCCAAATTATAAAAAATATTTAACGGAATGCTAAATACTTGACGTTGATCATCATTAAGACGATTAGGAATTTGTAAAATATTATTATTCGCTTCAACAATAGCATTATACATTTTTCCTTGATCCTTCAAAATTTCATACAAATCATTAGGATCGGTCGTATCTTCTTTTAATTCTTGAAATAAATCCTCATCTTGTGCCGTTGAGATATTTTCAATATATGATAAACCGAGTTTTCGAGTTATATCAACAATATCTACGGTTTGATTTTGCTCAATTAAGAATTTTGCCCAAGGATTGTGGGAAATTTGGGATATTAAATTCTCCCATACTTTTGAGCCTAATATCGCCTTACCTTTGACCATTAATTTAGTGGTGAAAGGCAAGATTTCTATAAAATCCATATCCACTATTTTATCGTAATATTCTACTCCCGTTTTTCTAATACTTTTTTTGTCAATAGTAACATCCGTTATTTGAGGAATGCCCGGAAAATGTTCTAATGATGTTCTCGTCGCGATCGGAGATTCTTTCACATAAGAACGTTTTTCATAAATCATTTCATCTTTACTATCTTTCTTTCTCGTATAATTCACAATATGTTCATGCCAACTAGAGGAAAGTATATAATTTCTCCTTAAAGGAAGTAAAATCTCTTTTTCATGTTTCAATAATCTTCTTTCAGGAATTTTAATTTCACTTCCATCATCGTAACGAATAACTATATCATATTTAAACCAATATAGTTTCTTTTTCTTCTTTATATCATCACGATCGCCATTACCGGGTCCGCCATTACCATTTTTGTCTTTTACTTTACCAGAAAGTATTGAGATAGACCATGATTCATTAACAATACCTCTATGGAAACCATTAAAATCATCATAGTTAATATCCTTTAATTTATTGACAAAATCCGAAATAGGCGTTTTTGATAGTTCTGGTTGGTATATATCATTATTTCCTACAATAAGAGAAGCAACCTCTCTTAAATAGCTAATATTCACCATTCTTTTAGTCGTAGTAACATAAGGTTCTCTTATTACTCGCATACTATCACGGGTCAATATCTGACCCTTTTCATTAACTAAATAATATCCATACGACATAACTCCTTGTTCGTTTAAAGACCAAAGCTCACCATAATATCCAATAGGCTTATCCCAAAAAGTTCTTTCTTTTGTTACCCTCTTAAGAAAAATAGTACCAGATTTATTGGCTATAGAGAAAACTCTAGGTTCCTTTTCAAAAAAATATTGAAAGCTAGTATAATAATCATATTCCGTCAAGACAATATAATATGTCAATCCATCTCCATCTTTTCCATTATTCTGTTTTTCCCCTCCTCGACCTTTGCCTGCATCTTTACTGTCATCTAAATCAATCCAATTAGAATCATCTTTACCCTTGTCTTTCTTATTTTTTTGGGATAACTCTAAATATTTCTCGTTAAGGGCTTCGATTTCCTTTTTATGACGTTTTTTAGCTTCTTCAACTTTCTTCTCATGTTTTTTCAATAATTGGTCTTTTTCATCCTTATGTTTTTTAAAAAGTCTCTTATATTTTTCTTGAAAGACGCGATCGTATGCTTTTTTCTCTTCTAAGGAATTAAATCCTTTAGAAAAAGCATTACTCTTCTCTTGATTAAGAGATTTAAGTTCATTATTCTGTGTTTTTAGTAAATCATCTAAATTATTTTCATGTTCTTTAACTAATTCATTAAGCTGATCATTATGACGTTTTTTTGCGTCATCAATATCTCGCTTATAGAGTAAACTTTGTTCTTTCGTTAATTTGATAGTCATAAATACCTCGATAGCAGAGAATTAAAATTAAACAGAAAAGGATTGAGAGAAGACAGGGTTTGGGAAGTTGGGGAGAATTAAATTAAAAATCTACCCAATTTTAAAATCAACCTTCATCAGCAGAAACATGGAAACGGTTTCAAAATTGAGCCGTTAAAACGAACCGTGAGATTTATAAGATAAATTGGCTTAGGTAAATTATTAGGATTAGGTAAAGGATAATAAATACTAGCATAAGGAATTAGGGCAGAAGGACAATCAGACTAAGCCAAAAAGAAGGGAATAGTTGAGAAGAAAATTTAATGGAAACCGATGTTTCCACTAAAAACTTTAGAACATTCCTAGGAAAAATTGGGCTAAATCACTTCGACTTGCGATAATATTCCACTCGAAAGATTGCCCAGGAATACTATTAGTAGATGTGGCCATACATTGATACAATTCTGATTGATATGAGATAATATCATCTCTCACATATATAGTTCCACTACTCCAAGGTCCTTTAACTTGGAAACCACGACCTCCCAAAGCGATCACTTGCCAAATAATCGCGCTCGAATTAGGAGGGACATTAGCATTAGTCTGTATAGCCATATAACTAGAACCTAAAAAAGAGACTAAATCATTAGGCGAATAAAGAGTAGTAGAAACCCATTCTCCTTTAGGTGTAAATAGAGCAGGAGTCCCTTGAGAACCTTGAGCTCCTTGACTTGCTAAAATTTGCCATGTCGTTGTATCGGTAGGAAGTTTTCCTGTCGAAGCTTGGATCGCGACATAACTAGAACCATCGTGGTAAACGACATCAAAAGGATTATAAGAAGTGGTAGCCGTCCAATTTCCTTTAAATTTAAGAGAGGAAGATTGAGTAACGAGCATCCAATAATCTTTAGCATTAGAACCCGTGGGAGATATACCTTGATGAGATTGAAGACAAGCATAAGAACAACCTTCGTAAAACACACAATCATTAGGATTATAAGTTTCCGAGTTATTCCATTGATTCTTAAGAATTAATCCTTGACCCTTATCACCTTTACTTACTAATAATTGCCAAGAGGAAGATTGACCCGGAATATTGCCTACGGTGTTATTGAGACATTGATATAATGAACCTTGGAAAGAAACAACATCATCGGTGAAATAAGTTAGATCGTTTTTCCAACCGCCACGAAGATTGAACCCTTCACCTTTAGACGCGATCGTTTGCCAATAAGTTTGATTTTCGTCCGGTGATAAATTATCACTAGGTTTAACGGCAAGATAAGAAGAACCTTGATAATAAACTAAATCTTTAGGTTCATAATGTTCCAATGCATCCCATTTCCCTTTAGGAACGAAAGGACTACCTAAAGCCATTAATTGCCATGATTCTGAAGTCAGGGGATTAGAACCAATGGAACCTGTGATCGCGACCCAAGATGAACCATCGTGATAAACGACATCATTTGTAACATAAAGGACGGAAGCATCCCAAAACCCTTTAACTTTGAAACCCGGTGAGGATGGTAAAAATAAAGTCCATTCTTCTTGATAAAAACCTTGACGAGTTTCATCAACATTACAAACGTAGGCTCCTCCCGCATCAATCACTACATCATTACGTTTATAAGTTTGTGATGAAGAAAAATAACCTTTGAAAGATAATTGGGTAGAATCACCTTTATCACCTTTACTAGCTAATAATTCCCAAACGGTTTCATTATTATCATTAGTTTGGGTGGCGATATAACAAGAACCATTTAAACCGACGACATCGTTGATTTGATATTTTTGACCTTCGACGAAAAAGCCTTTCCAAACCATTCCGACTTTACCATCTTTACCATCAAGACCTTTAGTGACTAATAATTGCCAAGGAGTTTGGTAATTTTCATCTAATCGAGATTGAATATCATCGGGAGTTGGTAATTGAGTCGGATTGATATCTATAGAATTTGCGATCGCGATATATGATGAACCTTCATAACTAACGACATGACTCCGATAATAAGGAGTCCTCGGTTGCCACTCCCCACGCCAATCGAATCCAAAACCGGGCTCCCCGCGATCGCCTTTATCACCTTTAGGCCCTCCTGCGGGACCCGGTTCACCTTGATCACCCTTCTCTCCTCTATCCCCTTTGTCGCCCTTATCACCTTTGAGAATTACGGTAGATGATGACTCATCAATGACGATCGCGGGTAAAAAGACTTCCCAATCCTTAAGAATAGAGGGATTTTCTTGATTGGGTTCGATCGTAATCGTGGCAATATAAACGCTTGAGTTAAATGAGACTAAATCATTAGGAAAATATTTAGTAGTTTCTAACCAATCGCCACACCAATTTAATCCGGTGGTCATTTTTTGCCATTCGATTTCATCACCCGGATAATTTTCTGAAGGATTTTCTATCGAACTTTCAATGGGCGCGATCGCGATATAGTTTGAACCATTGAAACTAACGATATCGTTAATTTGATAAGAATCGGTGTCAGACCAAAGTCCTTTCCAATTAGGAGTATCAATGACTAAATCCCAATCTAATTGTTTAAGGGGATTAGAATTAACGGAAGTTTCGGCGACACAAATATAACAAGAATTATTCGTGATAACTATGTCACCTCTATAATAGGATTCGGCTTCCGACCAAGAGCCACGCCAAATTAATTGAGAAGGTTTGGAGATTAAGATATCCCAATCTTCACTAGGTGGGGGATTATCTATAGAACCTTCGGAAAGTTCATTGACACAAATATAAAGAGCATCAGAATAAGAAACAATATCTTTACGATAATAGAATTTTCCTTGCTCAAATTCACCTTGCCAGAAAAACCCTTCCCCTTCTTCACCTTTTTGAGCCAAATAATCCCAACCTGTTCCGGGTTCAACATTGGGTGGAACATTATTTAATACCGATGACAATGCGACAAAACAAGAACCTTCATAAATAACAACATCGTTGGGGAAGTAAGCTTGAGCTTTCCATTCTCCTAGAAAATTAAATACCTTTTCCCCCGGATTACCTTTTTCACCTTGGATACCGCGATCGCCTTGTATTCCTTGATCACCTTTATCACCTTTATCACCTTTTTGGGATAATAATTTCCATCCAACGGCAGGTGGTTGTTTGGCTTCAGGGAGTGTAATCGCGATATAACTTGACCCATTTAAGGAAACAATATCATTAATTTCGTACTCGGTCTCCTCATTCCAAATTCCGGTGAAATTTAGACCTCTTGATAATAAATTCCACTCGGATGAATCGGAAGGAATTTCATTAGTATTTTGTCCTACGCAAACGTAACTCGAACCTTTATAACTAACGACTTCATTATCTAAATAAGTGGTATTGGGTTTCCATTCTCCACTAGAAATTAAGCCTCTTCCGGTTTGACCCGCTTCACCCTGATTCCCTTTAGAAGCGACAATTTGCCAATCCGAATTAACACCAGGTTCGGCAGAAGTTTGAGAAACGATCGCGATATATGATGAACCCCTATAAGTTACGACTTGATTTTGAACATAAACGGTTTCTGATTCCCAATCTCCAGACCAATTTAAACTAGCTCCTAATCCGCGTTCACCACGTTCACCGGGTTCCCCTTTCTCACCGCGTTCACCACGTTCACCGGGTAAGCCACGTTCACCACGTTCACCAGGTTCCCCTTTCTCGCCACGTTCCCCTTGAATACCAGGTAATCCAGGGATACCTTGTAAACCTTGCTCACCACGTTCACCACGTTCGCCCTTCTCACCACGTTCTCCTTTTTCACCGGATTCTCCTTTTGAACCAGGCAATCCAGGGATACCTTGGATACCTTGTTCGCCGCGTTCGCCGCGTTCACCGAGTTCACCGCGTTCACCAGGCAATCCAGGGATACCTTGTTCGCCGCGTTCGCCTTTAAGTCCGGGTAATCCGGGTAAACCACGATCACCGGGCAATCCGGGCAAACCAGGCTCACCACGATCGCCTTTCTCACCACGATCGCCTTTGAGACCTGATGATCCTGTTGCTCCTTTTAAATCAACAGGAGTGCCCCAAGATTTATCAGGATTTTCAAATTGTAAAGAAGTATTTTGCCATCGGTGAGAAGGAATTGAGGATGTTGCGGGAATCGGAGTGGGAACTGGAGCGGGAGAAGGGGATGGAATAGGAGGAGGAGTTGTTGCATCTCCAATAATAATTAAAGAAGCTTTAACAATTTTTCCCGCCGCTGCACCCCCAGTATAAGTACCTAGAGATAAAGGGATAGATTCATTATTTTCAGCGATCGCGTCTTTTAAAGCGGTAAATTCAATATATTTAATGCCCATTTCCCCATCAGCCCAAGAGACTAATTGTTTAGTCCCAGTGGAAGAAGTAGCTTTTTCGGCAACATAATCTAATTTACGGGTAGCTCGATTGGCTAGGGTGGTGGAAGAGCTATTAGTAACGATCGCGGTAACGTCTCCAACACTTCCACCTGTTCGTTCTATAGCAATTTTAATAGTTTCACCTTCAGACATTCTATATTCATTACTTTGAAAACCAATAAATCCGGCGTTCATAGTTGTTTCCTTTACTAAATTATCGTAATTTGACTCAACTAATATTATAAAATGGAAAAAGAAGTAATCGAATTTTTTCAAAAACTTTTTGGGTAAATTCCCCAATCACATAACAGGGACAACCCAAACAACGATTTATCAAGGGTTTTCCGCTTTTCGCTCCTTGAGGAATCACATAAGAATCACATAAAAGACTTTTATGATATTCTCGGTTAATGAAAGAAATTTGGGAAAAATATCGCAAAAAATTATGAATAAGAGGGAAAACTGTTAAAATATTCCTAATGAGTTTAGGTAAAAAACATGGCAGATTTTTTTGTATCACCCACAGGCAATGATAATAATCCTGGGACGATCGCGCTACCGTTTAAGTCTATTCAAAAAGCCGCGAATATAGTAAAGCCGGGAGATGTAGTAAAGATAAGAGCAGGGGTTTATAGAGAATCAGTAACACCTATAAATTCGGGAAATTCGATATCACCAATAATATTTGAAAGTTATCAAAATGAAAATGTAGTAGTATCGGGTTGTGATGTATTAATAAATCCTTGGTTAGATTTAGGGAATGGAATATTTGAAACTACTTTACCTAAAGGAAGTTTAGGTTTGGGACGCGATCAAATATTCGTAGATAGTGAAATGTACACAGAAGCCCGATATCCTTTTATTAAAAATGAAACAGTACAGACGCGATCGCAACAATTATTATCAACCGCGGGAAATGCCACCAATAATAATGGAATAGGATTAGGGACATTAAGTCATCCCGATTTAGCCCTTTTCCCTAATGCTTTTTGGGTAGGAGGAAGAGTCAATTATGCGGGAATGTCAGGTGAAGTCTGGCAAACGGGAAAAATTACAAGCCATAATGGAGAACAAATAACATTTACATTTACCTGGTTTGATAACGGGTATATTCCTTCAAAAGATACGGTATTTTACTTATGGAATAAATCCCCTCAAAGTTGGAATAATGGAGAATATTTTATCGAAGGAAATCAATTAAGATTAAAAACTCATGGAGGGATAAATCCCACGACATTAATTGTCGAAAACAAAAATCGAGAATGGGCTTTTAATTTAGCCGGGAAATCTCATATAATTGTCAAAAATCTCAAAATCTGGGGAAGTTCAATTAACACAATATTTAATAATGCTCATTCTCTAACTGCGGGAACAGGCATCATAATTGATAATGTAGATGCCAAATACATTAGTCATTATCGAGTATTAGAAGGTCATCCCTACGTTGATGGAACGATTGATACCGGATTTAATATCAAAGGAAGTGGAAATGAAGTGAGAAATTGTCGGATTCAATACTCAGCCGGAAATGGAATCTCACTCGGAGGGAACAACAATAAAGTTATCAATAATTTAATCTTAGATACCAACTATGCTGGGAGTGATTCGGGTGGAATTTTCACGGATACGGTATTTAGTGAAAATAAGGGTCATCTAATTGAACATAACTCGGTAATAGGATGTGGAAGAAGCGCGATCGTCATTCGTAAATGCCATTCAGGTAAGGTTCAATATAATCAAGTTGAGAATTATGGCAGAATGTGTAATGATTTTGGCGGAATTTATACTTGGAATACCGATGGAAAAAATCAAGAAATTGCCTATAATGTTGTCAAAAGTTCACCCGGAAAATGGTCAGTCGGCATTTATTTAGATGCTAATACCATTAATCACATTATTCATCATAATTTAGTTATTGGTACAGGCATTCAACTTAATGGACCTAATAGTTCCGGTAACAGAATTATTAATAATACTGTTGATGGTTGGGTCGGTTACGGAGGAGTTTCTCAGGCGATGGAAGCGGAATTAAAGAATAATATAATATTCGGCAAAATGGCAGAAGTTCCTAATGGAATAGCATCAAATAATATTTCTCAATTTGATGAACCCGGTATCATTAATAGAGAACAAGAAAATTATCAATTAAGAGCTAATTCGATCGCGATAAATGCCGGAACAATTTTAGCCCCTTACACCAATGGATTTACCGGAACGAATCCTGATATAGGATGTTATGAGAATAATCAAAGTGCAGGGATCGCGGGAGTAAAATTACAGGCTTCAGAGATTCCATTATTATCGGTAGAAACCTCGGTGGTAAAATTAGGTAGAATGACGGTCAAAATTAACTTACCCATTCACAAAAAATTACCAAGATTCACTCAAATCAAAATTGGTAATAATATACCTTCAAATAATTTGACTCACCAAGGTTCCCAAGCGATCGCGATTTTTAGAGAGGTTATGGCAACAGGAAAAACGGTATTACCGATTTGGATAAGTTTAGATAGAGTGAATTGGGTACAAATTTCATCTGTAAATTTAGCCCCAATTTCTATAAGATCCTATAAAGTACAAGTGACTTTAACGGGAGTTACTTCTAATATTGCCTTAATTCCTCTTAATACAAAGGCTCTTATAACCGCAGGTAAAATGCGAACAGATTGTGGAGATTTACGCATTATTGATTCAAATAATCTGGCTATACCATTTTATATAGATGGTGGAATTAATACCGAAAAAACTCTAATTTTCCTTCGTTTGTCATCAATTCCGGTAGGTGGAATAACAACAGTAAATCTGATTTATGGGAATAAATTATTAGAATCGGAAAGTGATTTGGGCGCGGTTTTCCCAACATTGGCTTTAGCTAATAATAAATGTTGGTTGGCAGCTAATGACGGTATTACATTAAGTAATGGACAAATTGTAAAAGTACGCGATCGCGCCTCTAATATGGCCAACGCGACAACCCTTCACACCGACTGGAAACAAATCGTTAATGTCCCGAATCCTCAAATCGCATTAGATTCTAAAGGAAATGCGTTTTTTCGATTCACAGGTGTTGAAGGACTGGACATCCAAGGTTTACGAATTGGAAACGAGCGCGATCGGTCAATTTTCGTAGTTCAACAATATTCTTCTGAGCATTTTGATTCATGTCTATTTGGCGTGGGCTATGAAGCCAACACCGATTTAGGAAGATATGTAGGAGCTAATCCTCCTCAAGATCGTTTAACTCTTAAACAATTAATTAATGAACAAATGGTGGTGAGAAATACTCCCGATGGAAGTTTACCTAGAAATCGAATCAATTTCATTTCCATTATCTCTAATACGGCTGGTAGTGAAATCTTTATACAAGGGGTGAAACAACTTTCCACCAGTCAGAAAAACAATCACTATGAAATTCTTGATGAATTCTATATTGGCAGAAAAAGAGGTGACGAGCGCGATCGGTGGTACAAAGGTATGATTTACGAGTTCATACTCTTTAACCGAGCCTTGACTTTGGTAGAACGTACCGCGATCGAGAATTACTTTAACTTAAAGTATTTAGCTCCCAATCAAGTTTCTTTCTTCCCAGAAATTGTGATATAATTAGTACAATCTTGATTCCCTTAAAAGATTTTCTCAAAGTTTCCTCATCTTTGAGAAAATCTTTCTTTTTCTTCATTCAAAAAGTTTTTTATTTTCAATTTTTTGATTAAGTATTTCAAACCCGTAGGCACAAAAAAGAGTAGAATTGCGACGATCGATCAAACCGAAAGTTCTTGTCTTTCTCAAGTTATATGGACTTCTCTCTGATAATTCTATCAAATCGAATCCATAAAATGATGCTTTTTCTCTTAACGTTTCTACTTTTTTTTCGGAAATAATATTTTTCATTTACTCTCCTATTTCAACTTAAAAAGAGAGGTTTTCCCTCTCTTTTCTCAATCACCTAATAGGAATTTATTTTTATTTTTAATGGACTCTAATAGAGTTTTATTGTCAACAATTTTAACAAAAAGTTTTAACTTTGTCAATAGGGTTTAAGACTTGACAAAAATTAGAGAAAAGATTAGAATAAAGAAGTAAATTTTACTTCCACTTCAAAGGCTTCGAGTCGAAAATTAGTGTAGTGCCTGATTTTTCGACTCGAATCCTTATTTCTTATCCCTAAGACAATGACAATTAGGAAATAAAAAACCGATCGCGAAGCCACCTATCAGATTGGTCTGATCGGTTGAAGATTCTAATTAGATATTAACCAATGAACAGCTTTAATGATAATATCTCCGTGACAGGGTTGGGGAGAACACCAACAGACGAGAAATGTATGTTTTCCTTCCTTCACACGATCGCGTATCATTAACAATTCTTGGACAACTTCATTCACAGTACCCGAATCTTTCCAAGGTTTTAAATTATGCCAAAGCCATTGACGATATTTTTGGATGACGAGAGCGCGGTCGCCGTCTCTCCCAATAATAAAAGGATTGGCTAAGGGGCTTTCTGCCAAGTAAGAACCATTGGCACGTCCAATATACAATTTATCTTTACCGATAAAACCTGATGTTTTACCATTGATTACTTTTAGCATACATTATCCCAAAAACAACACTTGAAATGAGCGAACGCGATCTAAAAATTAAGTTTGACAAAAGTTTATGATTAAAAAAAAACCGGATCACATCCGAGATGGACGCGATCACGGTTTTTAAGATTCCGGCAAATATTTATCAAAAGCCTCTTGTAGAGCTGCATCCGTAGGTTCGGAAATAAAGCCCTTCAGATAAAGCCATCTCAACTGGATTTCTCTACCCCCGCGACATATCAAACGGTCTTTAGACGAATGACAGAGGTGTGTAGAACTGGTTAAATTTTGCGTAAGTTTTATCATTCGTTCTTCACTTAATTGAATTGGTGTTTCCCCTGCCCAAGGACAAGTTCGGCACGGCTTATTTTGCACTTCCATGTTTCGGGCATTGATTCGTTTGCTTTTCATGGTATAATTCTAAGTGGTTTGGAAAGGACAAGAACCGCGATCGAATCCCATCAGGAAGCGATCGCGGTTTCTAATATTTTAATCTTTCAGTTGAATGAAAAATTAAACTTGACAAAACATAAAGTTTTGATTAAACTAAATAAAGTAAACCACCGTAGCGCAGCTAGGAAGCGCGGTCCGAAAAACGGAGGATGTCGCAATCAGAGTTTTTTACAGAAGCACTTAATGGCCTCGAAAGTGGTCTAGGCAATTCTCAAAAGGAATTGTCGCGAGGAAGCAAGTTTGAGAAGCTGGTATGCTTAGGAAACGAGCGCGGGTTCAAATCCCGTCGGTGGTGTTAAACAGTGAATGGACAAAATAACCGCGATCGACATCTAATTACGATCGCGGTTTTATATTGATTAATCTTCACCTTCTATTCTGCGATGAACAGTAGGAGGAAGGAGGTAATCCTCAAAATTATCTTCTTCCTCCGACTCGGTTGGTGTCTTGGTATTTACAGAGAATATCTCTACAGGCGCGCTCCCGTTCTTCACTTTTATATATTCTGCACGGACGCTCTCCCGACATTTATCTTGTAGTATTTGGCAGCACATATCTTCATCTTCGTAATCACTTATACGCGCCCACATACTCGTAGAGAGTTCTACACTATTGTAATTCTCTAAGTTAAAGCGACGAGAGTATGACACAGCAATAGTTCTAATTAACATTTTAGTACCTTGAAAGAACATCAAACGATAATGGCGAAAGCGTCTCACGAACAAAAGTTAACTCATACCGCGATCGTTTCTTTATGAGAGTCGATCGCAGACAATATGTTTTTCCAAAATCTGTAAACTCATAAATTTTACCCAAAAAACATCAAAATATTTTAGCGAAGGCCTTTCACCAACAGAAGTTTTAGAGGCGACCGCGATAAAGGCTGTCCGTTCA
>JBEDKD010000414.1:0-9257 GCA_041172365.1 Cyanobacteriota bacterium
ATTAATCAACCGGACTTGATATGAGTCCTTTTTTCAGTAGCGAAAGTGACAAAAGAAGGCTAAAATCCATCCTGACAAGGTTGAGAGGGTAGTCGCGAAATGTTTACGACTACATAAACACAACCACATCAAGACGAGACGAATTGTAAAAGTCACTTATTTAAGGAGCTAGTAGCATGGCAAGAGTGATGATAGTTGGGGCTGGGGGCGTAGGAAATGTCGTTACACACAAATGCGCGGCACAAGAAGAATTTTCCGATATTCTTCTGGCAAGTCGGAGCATTGACAAGTGTGTTCGCATTGCCGAAAGTGTCGGCTCACATAAAGTAAAGATTGTCGCCCTTGATGCGGATTATGTCCATAATACAGTCAAACTCCTCAAAGAGTTTCGCCCTGATATCCTCATTAATGTGGCTCTTCCTTATCAAGATTTAGCGCTAATGGATGCCTGTCTTGAGGTAGGAGTTCATTATCTCGATACCGCGAACTATGAGCCCCCTCACGAGGCCAAATTTGAATATAGTTGGGAGTGGAATTATCACGATCGCTACGAAAACGCGGGAATTACTGCTATTTTAGGATGTGGTTTTGATCCTGGGGTAACGGGAGTTTTTACTGCCTACGCGCTCAAGCACTATTTTGATGAGATTAATTATCTTGATATTGTTGATTGCAATGATGGTAATCATGGGCAGGCATTTGCTACGAATTTTAACCCCGAAATTAACATCCGCGAAATTACGCAACAAGGTCGATATTATGAAGATGGCGCGTGGATAGAAGTGCCTCCTCTTTCGATTCATCGTCCTCTCCCTTATCCAGAAATCGGCGATCGCGAGTCTTATTTGCTCTATCACGAAGAGTTAGAATCCCTTGTCAAACATATTCCGAAACTGAAGCGAGCGCGTTTTTGGATGACATTTTCCCAGAACTATATTACCCATCTTCAAGTGCTGCAAAATGTGGGGATGACGCGTATTGATCCCGTTGAATATGAGGGGACTGAGGTAGTCCCTCTGAAGTTTCTTAAAGCCCTGCTTCCAGAGCCCTCTTCCCTCGCGGAGAATTATACAGGACAAACATCAATTGGCTGTCATATTCGCGGGTTAAAAGACGGAAAAGAACGCAATTACTATGTTTACAACAACTGTCACCACGCGGAAGCTTATCAAGAAGTGGGATCGCAAGCGATCGCGTATACTACAGGAGTGCCCGCGGTAATTGGAGCGCTCATGGTGATCAATGGACACTGGAAAAAGCCCGGAGTCTTTAATGTGGAACAGTTTGATCCCGATCCCTTTATGAAACTGTTGGGACCTCTGGGGCTTCCTTGGCATGAGGTTATGGACGCGGTATCGCCGTTTCAGGGTGATTAAGAATGACACAGAAAAATGACATCGTTTTCCCCAATATCCCATCACCTTGTTTTGTCTTAGAAGAAGCGCGTCTGGTGCAGAATCTCGCGGTTTTTGAGCGAGTACAGCGAGAAGCTCCTGTACGAGTGCTTCTCGCGCTCAAGGCTTTTTCTCTGTTTCATAGTTTTCCGTTGATCCGAAAAACCCTTCATGGAGCCTCCGCGAGTTCACTCTGGGAAACGCAACTGGCCGCAGAACACTTTGGGGGCGAAATTTATGTGTATTCTCCGGCCTATCGTGATCAAGATGTGCCTTCGATTCTGGAGTATGCTTCCCATATCACTTTTAATTCTGTGAGTCAATGGGAGCGATTTTACCCCTGTATTAAAGAGTCGTCTTCTCCTGTGTCGGCGGGGCTTCGCATTAACCCCCAGTATTCCCCGGTGAAGACAGCGCTTTATAATCCTTGTCAACCCTATACGCGTCTGGGTGTGTTACCAGAGCAGTTGGGCGATCGGTTGCCGGAGGGGGTTGAGGGTTTCTTGTCTCACAATTTATGTGAGAGTAATTCGGAGGCTTTGGAAAAAACGCTCTCGAATATTGAACACTTTTTTGGGCGTTTTCTGCCAGAGATAAAGTGGTTAAATCTGGGTGGTGGCCATTTGATGACTCATCAAGATTACGATGTTAGTCATGCCATTGAGGTGCTTAAGGGGTTTCATGAGCGTCACCCTCATATTGAGTTGATTATGGAACCGGGTTCCGCGATCGCGTGGGAAACGGGGTTTTTGCTGAGTACGGTGTGTGATATTATTCCGACTTCTGAGATCATTAATGTGATGTTGGATGTGTCATTTACTGCTCATACACCCGATTGTTTAGAGATGCCTTATAAGCCGACGATTCGAGGGGCCCATGAACCGATTGAGGGTGAGAAACGCTATCGCATGGGTGGCTCAAGTTGTTTGGCGGGAGATTTTCTCGGTGACTATGGTTTTGCTGAGGATTTGTCGATGCGCGATCGGGTGATTTTCGAGGATATGATGCACTACACAATGGTAAAAAGTACGATGTTTAATGGGGTAGTGCATCCATCGATCGGGATATTGAAGAAAGATGGCACATTTGAACTCTGGCGGCAATTTTCTTATGAAGATTATCGAGCTAGAGTGGGTTAAGGGAGAGTTGGGGTAGCTATAGTATGACAGTACGACAGGGACTCAAGTCCCTGTCTCAAAGCTAAAGTCCTCTGAAGAGGACTAAGTTATCGGACAGAATTAATTACAATACTGGTTTCTTACTGGAGCTTGTCGCCCAATTTTTGTGTAATTAATTTTGTTCAAGGACTTATCAATTAGTCTTTCAGTCGTCTGAAGAGGACTTTTGCTATTAGACTCTTACTTGAGTCCATGAGGGTTATAGACATCTCCAAAAACTACTGTAGGGTAGGCTAACCCTGCCTTTTATCTGATTTTGGGGAGATATTTAATTGAGTTTTTCGTTCCCAATCTCAAGCTGAAACGAGGTAATTAAGTGACTAGAATTATAACACGAATTGAGTCATCCCAGAAACCGGGTTTCTTTTATTTCCCATGAAATATCAAGTTTACCCATGAAAGAAACCCGGTTTCTCATCCCCTATTACTGATAAGGTTTATGAAGATTAGTTATGATTCAGAAATTGATGATCTCTACATTAGACTTATAGAAGGTAAGCATCAGTGTCGCACTTTACAGTTAACTGAGGAAATCGCTTTAAATATTGGGGAAAATGAGTTATTAGTAGGGATAGAAGTTTTAGATGCGACACAGGTTTTAGGTGCAGGAAATATCCCTAATGTAGTCCTAGAAAATATCTCTTTTACTGTAGCTTAAATAGGGAACACGATCGCGATCGGTGGAAGCATGGTCCCCCTTGGTATTCAGAGGAAACGCGATCGGCTTCCCCCTTCCTCTGCACCGATACAGTTGCAGCAGAAGGAACTGGGTAATGCTATACTTGATAAGATACTTTTTCTTTGGTTGGCTGCAACAAGATATCAAGCTTTCATAACTAATGTCAAGACGTGATGATTTACATTTATCCCTGTGCCGCACTCTTGAAAAAGACGGGTGGACGATTACCGATGATCCCTTAATTTTAGTGTTAGAACAAACGCTTTTGAAAGCGGATTTAGGAGCAGAAAAGTTTTTCGCAGCCGAAAAAGAAGGACGGAAAATTGCTGTGGAAATCAAAGACTTCGACTCGCCTTCAGTTATTAATGAACTGGAAAAGACGATCGGACAACTTCAGCTTTACCAATGGGCTTTGGAGGCGCAAGAACCAGAAAGGCAGTTGTTTCTAGCTATCAGTCAAGCCATTTATCTTCGACACTTCCAAAAACCCATTTTTCAGTTAGCCGTCGAGAGGAATAGAATTAACTTATTAGTTTATGAACCAGAGCGGGAGGTTATTGTTCAATGGAACATGAAATCAGCTATGTAGATATCCTACAAAAAACGGTGAAAGAGGCAACACGAAACCAACCTCGCTTACAAGCGATTCAGCTTTATCCCGTCTGCGATCGCGATTCCGGTCACTTTTTGGTTCTCGCGACTGGGTGGGATAAACAACGCTGGCTTGACACGATTCTGTTTCATGCTCGTTTAGTCGATCGCCAAGTCATCATCGAAGAAGATAACTTTGAGGAAGGGTTAACTTCTACACTGATTGCAGCAGGTATCGCAGCAGAAGACATTATCACTAGCCTTGATTATCAAAGTGGAGCTAGGGCGGTGGTGTGTAAAGTATGATCTCGTCTTGTCTTCTTTATATCTGGGGCATAATGGCCAAATTACCAGACTTTTTCGATTTATCCTCAATCATTCAAGGGCGACGGCTATCAATGTCTATTTGATGTTGTCTCCTAGCTGTTGACAAAGCGCTTTCAGGTAAGCCAGAATTGCTTAAACAGGTGTGGCAGGTGGCGCGATCGCGCTTTTGATGAAGTGTTCATAGGTGAGGGGCTTGTGTAAGTACGGGTGGATTGCATAAGCTGGCTCCGAGGGAACTCGATAATGCTATAACAGAGAAGATTCTTGAGGTTTTACCCAAAATGAGTGTTTCTGAATTATAAGCATAATTGTGGTAAGCTTAAGAAGCAGATAATCAATTTGAGAGGTGGGTGTAAGGAAGTGATTCCACAATTCGATGAAAACGGCAATCTACCACCAGGAATTCATTTTTGCGAATGGGAGGAATTTAAGGAGAGATTTGCTACGAATTCTAGCAGACAGCGGATGATCGACGGTTTGGAACTGGCAATGCTCCAATTAAAAGCAGCAGGCTGTAGAACCATTTATATTGATGGTAGTTTTGTTACTATTAAACCCAAACCCGGTGATTTTGATGCGTGTTGGGAGCCAGAAGATGTGGATTACGATTATCTCCGAAAAAATGCCCCTAGATTACTAAATCATTGGGATCGTCACGCACAGAAATCCCAATATAAAGGTGAAATTTTCCGTTCAGATCAACCTGTAGGAGATTACGGTTTAGCTTCCTTAGAATTCTTTCAGCGTGACAGATCGTTAAATCCAAAAGGCATTATTGCTATAGATTTATTAAGGTGGAAACCATGATTAAAAATGAAAAACAGTATGAATACAGCAAAGAATGCGCTCGCAGATTTCAATATTCTATTAGAGCGTTAGAGCAAGATGAGGAAATGAAGAAAAAAGACCCCGATGGGTGGCAATTTTCTCGCGATGTCAAACAATCTCACCTCATGGCTTTACAAGCAGAAATTGTCGAATATGAAAGGCTTATTAATTGTGACAAAAACCAGCCGATTAAAATTAAAGTTGAGAGTATAAATAAGTTGCCTGATGCTTTAATTAAAGCTAGGATAGCAGCTAAAATAAGTCAGCAAGAATTAGCTCAAATACTAGGAATTGAAGAACCGCGAGTTAAGCAGTACGAAGATACAGATTATCAATGTGCTAGTTTTGTAGAAATCCTCGAAGTTAGCACAGTTTTGGGCGTAGAATTTGAAACGGCTGTGATGCGGGTAGATTTTGAGGAAATAGAAGCTGTTAAACAAAGTGCAGAAAAATGGCGAAAAGAAAAAGTGAGTAGGGCTACGAAAATCGCATAAATGTTAGTGAATTGTCCTAACATAGATGGTTATAACAACAGTTGACTAATCCCAGAAACCGGGTTTCTTTGGTTGGCAACATGAAAGAAACCCGGTTTCTCATCCCCTATAACTGATAAAATTTATGCAGATTAGTTATGATTCAGAAATTGAGGCTCTCTATATTAGACTGGTAGAAGGTAAGCATCAGTGTCGCACTTTACAGTTAACGGAGTAAATCGCTTTAAATATTGGGGAAAATGAGTTATTAGTAGGGATAGAAGTTTTAGATGCGACACAGGTTTTAGGTACTGGAAGTGTGCCTAATGTAGTCCTAGAAAATATATCTTTTACCGTAGCTTAAATACCGTAGCTTAAATGGGGAACACGATCGCGCTGATTTTACCAGTCAAAAGTGCGCTGATTTTACCAGTCAAAAGTGCGCGATCAGCTTCCCCCGTCCTTGGCAAGCCTAAATATTGTCAGGATACTGGTAGAGGTAAACCTTTTCGATTTATTCTCAATCATTGAAGGGCGATAGCTACCCCTGTAAATTTTATGTGGTATTCTAAACAGGCTCTTGCCAAAGTGCTTTTAGATCAGCTATAATTACGAAAAGAGGTGTGGCAAGAGCTCGATTGCCTATGGCACTCTACGCGATCGCTTGTCTGATGAGACACTAATAAGTCAGGTTCACCTATATGGGGAGGATGGCATAAACTGATCATGAAACAGAAAAAACTTTTTCTTCAAGTTATTTTATAATGAAAACAACGGAACTCGATTAAAGAGTTCTCCAAATACAGATTACTCGGAGGTTGTCATGCTAAGTATAGAATTAGATCAGGAAACGGAAGCGTATTTAGTGGAAATTTTGGGAAGGGAAAAAACTACCAGTAATGAATTGATTAAACGCTTGCTTAAAGAACGTTGGCTGAGTTTACAACCGCGCCAAACTATTGTTGAAAGATTGGGAGGACATCCCGAACATCTGTTAGAAGATGCGCCACCTGATTTATCAGAACGAGCCAATCGGAAAAAAGCCATCGCGAATTATTTACAGAAAAAATATCCTCAATTCAATCCCCAATGACTTATCATCCCGTAATTATTGTAGATAGTGGCATTCTAGTAGCTTACTACAGTGTCAAAGATCGCTATCATCAACAGGTACGAGTCTTCTTTGAAAGATGTACAAGTGACCTAATAACTACCACTGCTTGTGTTACTGAAGTGGTATGGCTTTTAAGTCCTGATTGGCGAATACAAAATAAGTTTTTACAGGGAGTGGCTAGGGGAGTTTTTGAACCTATTCCACTGCTTTCTGAAGATTTTTTGCGTATTACTGAACTCAATGAACGGTATGCAGATTTACCCGGAGATTTTGCAGATTTGTCTCTGATTGCTATTTCTGAAAGGCTAGATATTCCCGCAATTGCTACTTTGGATAGTGATTTTGATGTTTTATCGACGTTATCGAAGGCAACCTTTTGAACGGGTGTTTATACCTGAAGATTGAATTATGTTGTATCCTAAACCTACTCTTGCCAAGGTGATTTTAGATCAGCTGTAGAGTTGGGGGCGGAAAAACTGATTGCGGCTCAACGAGATTCTGAAAAAATTGCTGTTGAAATCAAAAGCTTTCTGAGTCCCTCTCCTATCAATGATCTCGAAAATGCCTGGGGACAATTCTTTTTGTATGCTAGAGTAATTCAAAAAAGAGAGCCAGAGCGTCGTCTCTATCTAGCCGTTAGTCGTAACACTTTTGAGACTTTGTTTCAAGAGGAAGCTGGAAAACTTCTGTTAGAAGAACCTGGTTTTCGCATCATTGTTTTTGATCCAAACACTGAGGAAATAATCCAATGGCAACCGCAAATAAAACCTTAGACGAATGGCGTGACATTCTGGAGAAAATTCTCCAATATTATGCTGATATTCCTTATCGTTATGGTGATGTGATTACTTATCTGATTGTTAGCCGCGATCGTAACCACTTTATGCTGTTCCACGAAGGCTGGGAAAATAACCGACGAGTTCATGGCTGTGTCGTTCATGCCGAAATTCGCAATGACAAAATCTGGATTCACTATGATGGAATTGAAGATAGCATTACCCATGAACTTGTCGCGGCTGGAGTACCGAAAGATCGTATTGTCCTCGCGTTTCATCCTCCTCAAGTTCGAGAGCATACGGGATACGCGTTGGCGTAGCTTCTCCTCAGAATCCCATAATGTCTGCACTACCAAATTCTGTAATCGCGCTGATTTTACCAGTCAAAAGAGCGCTCATTTTAGGAGTCAAAAGAGCGCGATCGCGTTCATTTTAGGAGTCAAGAGAGGGCTTTACCGTTATTGAGAAAATAAGCGACTGCTGCATCCCCCAAACCCTTTGTAGCAATTGCACCAGCCGCCGCAGACAGCAGGCTGCCCCAACCAGGTATGAAAATCAAAGCGATGTCCGCGATGCCCACCATTCCAGCATTTGCACCAACAGCTACTCCCCCTGTTACCGCAAAATCTTTGACTGTTTGTTCCGAAAACTCCCGACCACTGAGCCAACCGATATACATCACCATAAAAGTTTGAATAGCGGCAACCACTGGTATTGCTGTACCAGGTATCGGGGTTGCGGAGACAACACCACTCAAAACTGAACAGGCTGTAATTATTGTCTCCGCAACACTGAGTTGAAAATCGACCAGGCGTGCCATTCGTGCCAAAGAGCCGTGTGTTTCTCTTGGCGTATATTTGATCATTTTTTTAATTAATTCAGTGATATTCCATCGGTAGTCCTCGTCAGGAAGTATCAAACCATTTCTGCCATCTTCATACTCCGCGTATGCAACGGTTGGAACAACCTCTTGTATATGAAAACGCAACTTCTCTCGCTGTTGTAAATAACTATAAAAATTTTTAACTTCTGCGTGAATATTGCGATTTTTTCTTTCATTGTTTGTGGGTAAAGGAACCTGTGGAGGAGCGAGTTCATCACACTTGGTTAAAACTCCAATCACGGGCAACGTCCGTCTATACTTCTCATCAATTTTCTTGAGAATAGATATACAAATATCAATATCCTCTTGACTAGCACTATGAACTTCTGTCGCCTTGCATAGAAAAAGAACAACATCCGGGCACTCTTTATTTACAGCTTGCATGATGCTGTCAAAGGGATCTTTGGCCGAATCGGCTTGCCTCGGGGCTTCTGCTTCCTGTAAACCGCGTGTGTCCAGAATACGTACTAAATCAACGCCGTTGTGATGATAATCTTTCCATTCCGCCTGGCCTGTCTCTGGCTTTGTATCACTCACTGCTGCAACTTTCAAACCGCATATTGCATTAATTAAGGATGATTTACCAGATCTAGATCGACCAATCACCATAATGCGAGGCGGACGCAAACCCCGTATTACGGAAAGCAGCTTGTCTAACTCTTGCTGAATCTTGTCCTTTCCGGGGACAAAACCGGGCAGTGAGTCAATAAATTGGAGGATTTCTGTTAGTACAGATTCATTGCGGTTAAGCGCTATATTCGTCTCGTCAGAAACAGTCATATTCAAACTCCGTGTTTAGATAGTAATGAGGTGTGAAGCCTTGATAGCCAGAATCACGACCAAAATTTTCAGCCTAAACTGTACTTATTTGAGACCAATTTATCGCAACAATTGAGTCAAATTCGCCTTCTCAGCTTCATCATATAGCAAGTCTAAATCATTCATAGAGATTTGTAGGGGTAGTGCCCCCGTGCCTACCCTCTTCTGCCTGCACGCGCGGGGTTGGGGGGGGAG
>JBEDKD010000415.1:0-5247 GCA_041172365.1 Cyanobacteriota bacterium
GATTAGTGTTGAGAGTACCAACCGTAACAGAAACAATATTGCCAGCATTACTACCTGTAAAAGCATTACTGGGAGTTAAAGAAATGTTGGTTAAGCCCGCGGGGAGAGTATCTTTTACTTCGACATTACTGGCATTAGCATCACCCTTATTACTAACGGCGAGAATATAAGTCAGTGGACTCCCTAATGTAATCGTCGAAGTCGAAGCTGAGGCACTTTTACTAATAGTTAAATCTGGTGCTGTGACGGTGGCTAGAACGCTGCTAGTATTGTTGTTATAGTTACTTTCAACGATGTTCTTACCGGGGTTCACACTCACTGTGTTGGTAAATGTGCCGACATTATTAGGTTTTGCAGTGAGTGTTAAGGCGGCACTTGTTCCCGCCTTGAGATTCAAACCACTAAAGGTAACAAGATTACCCGCGATCGTGCTGGTAACGCCCGTCCCTCCGACGGCAGTTAGTGGTGTCAAACCAAGGGGTAGGGTGTCTTGGACTTCTATGCCTTGGGCATTAGCTTGTCCGAGGTTACTGACATTGAGGGTATATGTGAGGTTACTACCTAGTGTAGTGACGGGAGCAGTAACGGTTTTGCTAATGGTAAAATCTGAGTTAGTGATGGTTGTTGTATCAGTTTTTTTGATAACCGTAACTTCATTACCATTAGAATCAATATAACCACTAGGTGGTGTTACCGTAGCAATATTTGTTAAAGTACCCGTTGATGTAGTTGATACTTTTCCTGTGATGGTATATGTCACAGTTTCTCCTACTTTAAGAAGAGCAACTACATCATCAACGTCACCTACACCAGTTTTGATTCCGGTGGGTGAAGACTGTGAGCTTGTAATGCCTCTTGTCCAAGTCGCTCCGAGAATTTGATTGCTAATTGAAGTATCCGAGATTTTTATCTCTTTGGCATCACAACCATTATTACTGCTTTGATTAACAACGGTGATCGTATAAGTAATAGAACTTCCCGGTGAAATGTTATCATTTCCATCGGTTTTTTGGACATTCAAATTTATTTGAGGTGTTGTTACTGGCAGAGAAGCAAAGTCGGAAAAAGCCGCATCTGTAGGCGCAGTTGTAGGCCCTATGAGTGTTGGTGTTTTTGACGTACCTGATGCGACTGTTGTGGTGTAATTAGCTAATTGATAAAGATTAGAAGCTGTACCTGTAGTACCAGGTCTACCTGTGGCAAAAAGTTTTCCGTCTAAAGCAAACCCTAGGGAGCCAGCACCACCATTCGCGGCAATAGCTCCGTAATCTCCATGAAACTCTGGTGTTGGGTTCGATGTACTTACATCTATACCATAAAGATAATAGTTAGTAGAATTATTTAATGTTACATACAATCGATTAGAATTTGTCGGATCAAAAGCGATATCTCCACCCAGAGGAGTAGATGAACTTATACTATTAAAGGCTCCACCTGTGATAGTAGCTGCAACGGAAAATGTAGCTAAAATAGGTTGACCATTTGTATCTTTCGTGATGACTATTTTATATAGTTTATTATCAGTTGAAGTCATCCCATATAGAGAGCCATCAGCCGCTTGAGCCAGCTTACTAATCGTAGGAGTAGCAGGAGTAGTCGGAAGGGCTGTTGTGTTTGTTGTTAAAGTACCTTTTGTCGTGGTATTTGCTGGATCTATATATCCAATTTTTGCTCCATTTGCAGAGACACCTTGTACATAGTAGATATAACCTGTTGTTGCATCTCTGGCTGCAGCATTGGAGATAAAATCAAGATTCCCACCCGGAACCGGAGTAATATTTGTCGTATAAGTAAAAGATGTCGAATTTAAGTTATTAATCTGATAAAGAACACTGTTACCATTATTGGTTCCTGCTACCCCTGCTGTTATCGCGTAAAGGGCATTAGGAAAACAATTAGCAGCAGGAAGTACATCTCTATAATTATTTATGACATCCGTATTAAATGCTAAACCTGACTCAATACTCCCTGTTTTTTTCTCGAATTTCCAGTCTCCACCTAATGCAGCATTTCCCGTTAAATTAGTTGACGCGGCAACATCCGCACCCGTTAAAGCACTTAATTGATTAACAAAATTGTCACCATCATGTCCCGCGGCAATATCACAACCGTACAAGAGAATATCGGCATTTTCTGTTAAAGAGTTTTTCCATTGTTGAAGTAATGGCGCATATTTTTCTAAATCCTGACTATTAAGTTGTGTTGCCCCTAAATTTATATTTCCTTCCGTGCCGTGAGAAACAATATGAACACTGGAAATTTCACGATACTTCGCTAAAATATCACTAATTTGGGCAATTCCATCCCTGGTATTATCGAGAAGATAGACTTCTTCCCCTGGTTTAATCCCTGCCAGAAGACTCTGATAATTGTTAACTTTAGAATCAATAAAAACCAGAGCATGAGGGGACTCTGGTGTGAACGTATTAAATTTATTAGTAGATACACCTAAATCCAAGGAATTTTGGTAGGATGCCAGATTTAATTTGTTTGACATGGTTTTGCCCTGATTAATTAAGTAGGTAGATTTTATTTCCCCCGATTTAATGACTTATTTGCCATTTTTCCGAGGGCGATAAAAAAGATGATTAGTAGATTTTAAATGGAAAGATTTTTACCCTGTTTGAAGATGCAATCAGATCAATTTCGCCCCAGGCACAAGATTCTAGGACTCCTTTTCCAGGTTTTGATTGGTTTTTGTGGAAATTTTTAGGAGTCTGAAAAAAACCGCGTCTTTTACCTTCTTTTCGGGACACACTATCAGACACGATCGCGCCTCTAATGTTCCTTTGTTAAAGGTTAATCGTCCTAGGGTAAACAGAAACGGACTAGCTCGGCTACTCCACAGATATTTTTTTTGTTTTAGGGATCTGTGATCCCACAGACACAAGACTTAGACAACACTCAGGTAACACTTAAGCATTTATCTTAGCCTAGATGTTTGTGTTTGTCAATTCAACTCAGTATTTTTGCGGATATGCCCGGTTGATATAGTGATAACAATCACAAAAATATGTGATTACTGTCATTGACTTATTCTGATTTTTAGTGTATGAGTTTCTCTGTTAAGAAATGTTAAATCCCTATGGTTAATCCCATTATTGATTGGCGCGAGGAAAAATGACCACAATGAAGATGAGGTATTGTCGAAAAACGGTAAAATGGTGTGGGAGAAAAGTATGAGAATTGATTTGCTATTACTTATACTTCAAGAGAAGGAGAATTGATCAGGGTGTTTGACCCCCCACCTCGACAAAATATCCCCCATCACTAGGTTTCTCTGTTATGGGGCGTAAATCTTGATATCATTTCCTTTTTGGGGTGATACAGATCCCATCACGAAAACTCTGACGAAAAGAGAGAGATTTTATCGAAAATCGCCACAAATTATGACCGATTTCTGTTAAGATATTTTGAGATAATTAAGGATATTTATAGTGAGAATACCGACTTTAACTTACGATCGCGGGACTTTGTTGTTACATCCACCACCAAGGGGTAAAAGTTGGATAGATTACGCGATGTGGGACGATCGCGTAGAGAAATTCCGTATTCGGGGATTTCATTATCGCCCCTTATTAAACGCGTTAAAAGCAGAGGGTATTTTTTTTGAAGATGAGGCGAAAAAATATCAAGAGTTATCTCTAATACCGAGTATAGAAATGCCCCCCTATCAACATCAAGAGGACGCGTTAACTGCTTGGAAAAATGCCGGTTATCAAGGGGTAGTTGTGTTACCGACGGCCGCGGGTAAAACTTATTTAGCCCAATTAGCCATGCAATCTCTTGGTTGTAGTACCTTAATTGTCGTGCCTACCTTAGATTTAATGCACCAATGGTATGCCCATTTAAACGCGGCTTTTCCTGATGTCGAATTAGGTTTATTAGGAGGGGGTTCCCGCGATAAATCTTCTATTTTAGTGGCTACTTATGATAGTGCGACGATTCACGCGGAAACCTTGGGTAGTCTCTATGGTTTATTAATTTTTGATGAATGTCATCATTTACCCACTGATTTTTATCGAGTGGTTGCTGAGGACGCGATCGCGCCTTTTCGTCTAGGTTTAACCGCGACTCCTGAAAGAAGTGATGGCCGTCATTCCGATCTTAATTTATTAATTGGTCCGACGGTTTTTCGCCAACGCCCGGAAGATTTGGCAGGGGGAGCCTTAGCCGATCATAAAATTGTCAAAATTATGGTAAAATTGTCAAAAGAAGAGCGCGATCTTTATAATAAATCCATGAAAATCCGTAATGATTTTATCAAACAATCTAATATTAAATTAGGCAGTTTAGACGGTTGGAAACAATTTGTCATGATGAGTGCGCGATCGGCTGGGGGACGAAGAGCCATGTTAGCCCATCGCGAAGCCAAAGAAATCTCCCTTTGTACCGAGGGAAAATTAAGAGTTTTAGCCGATTTACTCGCTCAACATTATCCCCAACAAACATTAATTTTCACCGCGGATAATGCTACAGTGTATCGCATTTCCCAACAGTTTCTCATTCCCTGTATTACCCATCAAACTCCCATTAAAGAAAGACATGATATTTTAACCAGATTTCGTACAGGGGAATATAAAACATTAGTCGCGTCTCATGTACTTAATGAAGGGGTTGATGTCCCTGACGCGAAGGTTGCAATTATTTTATCAGGTACGGGTAGTGAGCGAGAGTATATTCAACGTTTAGGGCGTGTTTTACGCAAAGGTACGGAAGAAAATAAATTAGCAATTTTATATGAAGTTATCACAGAAGATACCAGTGAAGAAAGAACATCCATGCGACGGAGTGGTAAAGGCAATAATAACTCTAATTATCAGGCTTTATCTGTAGTCAAAACTAAATCTACGTCAAATTCTGAACAATTAGATATTTTTAATCCCCTTCCTCTTTATGGGATAAATCAACCCACGATAAAACGGGCTGCGGAATCTTCGGTAAAATGGGGTGAAGAGAATAATGATAACTCCGATGACGACTGGAGCTAGTGATTAACTCTTTGATGAAAAGGGTACTTAATAAACCCTCACCCACCCGAAAAAATATGACAAAAAGAGAAAGATTATGTTACCCAGTGATTTATTAAGTCATCGTCAAAATGGCGAGTCAATTATTCCCTATCACCTGAAAATTGATAGCAAAAATTTAGAACTCGCGGCTTTAATGATTACTACTTTTCAAGAAGCTGTGGGAGCCAAACAAGGGGAGTTAGATAGTCGTTTACAGGAAATTGAAGGAGATAGT
>JBEDKD010000416.1:0-9257 GCA_041172365.1 Cyanobacteriota bacterium
ATTAAGACAAATCATCTTAACTAATGGGAATTAATCCCTAAGATATCCAGAAACCCGGTGCTTCACTGAAACCGGGTTTTTCTGTCTTTATCGCGCTTTCTCACTCAACTTTCTTTTAAGCAGAAGCCCGTCAAGATTACCGAGTAATAAACTTTTGGGAAGTCGATTACGCTCTGATGAAAATTTGAGTGAATTAGAATCACTTATGGCATTTTTAGCCCTTTTTTAATAAATACGGGAACTAAAATGAACCACAAAGACACAAAGGCACAAAGGTAATTTGTTATTATTTTGTGTCGGAAAAAGAGGGTAAGGGCGGGAACATAGGTATCTTCAAAACCTCATCTAAATCGGGGTTAACCTGACTCTTTTTTCCTGCCTTTGTGTCTTTGTGCCTTAGTAGGGACACGGCACTGCCGTGTCCCTACTATGACGATTTTCTGGGTTTCATCACTTTTTCAAATGGGCAGAAAAATCAAGTTTATTCAATAAGACTAAACCAATTTTTTTCTATTGATACCCAGTGGATGTAGCCCTTACAGGCTAATTATGGGAAGTGATTTTTAATAGCTACCCCCAAGGTATTCTCGGAACAATCTCACCCCACAAGGGAGGATTTTGGTGAAGGTATTGTCACTGAAACCGGGTTTTTCTGTCTCGATCGCGCTCTTTTGGCCTCATATCAGGCATAATAAGGAATCATCAAGAAATGTAACGAAAAATTACGGTTCATTATGAACAAAGTCGATTATCTCCGCATCAGTCTCATCGATCGCTGTAACTTCCAGTGTCAATACTGTATGCCCGAAGGTGCTGAAATTGACTATATCTTACAACAAGACTTAATCACTCATAATGAAGTTCTGACACTACTCAAAGAAGTTTTTATCCCCCTTGGGTTTACTCGCTTTCGTCTTACCGGAGGGGAACCCCTTTTACGTCCCGATGTCGTTGATATTGTGAAGGCGATCGCGTCTTTTCCCGAAACCCAAGACTTATCCCTAACAACCAACGGCTTTTTATTAGCCTCAAAAGCCCAAGCCCTTTATCATGCCGGACTGCGCCGTGTTAATATTAGTCTAGACTCCTTAGATCCCGATATCTTCGATCAAATCATCGGTAATCGTAGTCGTAATCGTTGGCAACAAGTCTGGGCAGGAATACAAACAGCTTATCAAGTGGGTTTTGACCCCTTAAAATTAAATATCGTCGTTATTCCGGGTGTCAACGATCATGAAATATTAGACTTAGCCGCGTTAACAATAGACAAAAATTGGCATATTCGCTTTATTGAATTTATGCCTATTGGTAATAATCAATTATTTCATGATCGCGGTTGGATACCTTCAGCAGAAATCCGAGAAAAAATACGATCGCGACAGGGTTTAGAAACCTCATCAGTACGAGGAAACGGCCCGGCTGATGTGTTTAAAATACCCGGAGCAAAGGGCACATTAGGCTTCATTAGTCAAATGTCCGAATGCTTTTGCGATCGCTGTAACCGAATGCGTTTATCCGCCGATGGTTGGTTACGTCCATGTTTATTAAACGAAACCGGACAAATCAACCTCAAAACAGCATTACGTCAAGGAACAGCGCCAGAAAAATTACGAGAACAAGTGCGGGAACTCTTGGCCATCAAACCAGAAATAAACTTCAAAGGGCGTGACTCTGGCTCTGAAAAGGGCATCTACTCCCGCACCATGTCTCAAATCGGCGGTTAACTACTGACGAGAGTAGTATTCAACCACCAGTAGTTCATTAACTTGGAGCGCGATCCATTCCCGTTCAATAATGCCATTTACCTTGCCAACCAGTTTGTCCTTATCAAATTCCAGATGACTAGGTAAGTGAGCTAAACCAGGGTATTTCAGATTAGCTTCCACCAATTGACGGGAACGCTCTTGGTTTTTGACACTAATCACTTCACCGGGTTTGCACTGATAACTGGCAATATTGACCTCACGGCCATTCACCGTCACATGGCCATGATTCACCAATTGACGAGCCGCGGGAATCGTCGGAGCCATACCCAAACGGAATACCGTATTATCTAAGCGCATTTCTAACAATTGTAGAAGCACTTGACCCGTCGATCCCGTAGCGCGACGAGCTTTCCGCACATAACGCAGCAGTTGACGCTCCGATAACCCGTAGTTGTAACGCAGTTTTTGCTTTTCATCTAAACGAACAGCATATTCAGAGCGTTTTTTACGGTTTTGACCGTGTTGACCCGGTGGATAGGCCCGTCTCGCGGACTTCCGAGTTAATCCGGGTAAATCTCCCAAGCGACGGGCAATTCTCAGACGTGGGCCTCGATAGCGAGACATTCAATTTCCTCTCTATAGCCTTATAAATTTTTTTACAGTCTTACCATTATAGGGCTTAATCTCTCTTTTTCCAAGGGGATACCTAAAATTTTTAGATTTTAGATTTGAGATTGGGGATGGCTTCTGTGTAAAAATCTGGTTTCTGATCGAATTTTAGCGCGATCGTGTTCAAACCACTAACCCACTTTCTTTAATTGTTGTGTCGAAGTCTTCAAGCAACTATTTTAATATCTAGTACGTCGCCAGATTAAAATTGCAATATATGTTGGTTTAATCCTTTTCAGTCCATTCAAACATTGATTCACTATGCCTAATTCTGATCGTTCCCCCTTCTCACGCCTCATTACCTCCCGTAAGTCCCTCTGGGGAGTCACAGGACTGGCAACGGTAGGAGTCTTAATCACCAATATTCCCATACCTTCTGCCCTGGCCGATAATTATCAATTAAATCCAAGTGCTGCCGATTATCAAAGTTGTGTTAAAGGTGTACTCTCCACAGGTGTTCAAGCCAAAGAAGCCGGAGCCGCGTGTGCTGCCGCCCTCCGTCCTACGGATGTCTCCAAATGTGTTACAAAAATTAACGGACAGACTAAAATTACTGGTATAGATGCCTTAAATAGTTGTCAACGGGTCCGCCGTCCCAATGAATTAGCGACTTGTGTTGTCAATATCAATAGTCTCTCAAAAACTCCTGCCACAGATAGTTTATCTATTCTTGATTTTTGTCGGCGCAGTTTATTACCCGAAGGCTTTGCCCAATGTGTCATGGGGTTAAGTGGTCAAATTAATTCTCCCACAAGCGAAATAATGAATACCTGTATTGATGCCAGAGATCCCCTGACTTCAATACTAGATAATACTCCCGCGGCGACTCCGATGCCACAGTTAACACCGACACCGGAGGCGACTCCGACACCGGAGGCAAATCCGATGCCGCAAGCGACTCCGACTTTGCAACCAGTTCCCATTCCTGAACCGAATAAGTAGGCACGGCACTGCCCATTGGTGTCAATTTAAGCTGAAATCCAGAAATCCAGGGGTTCAAACCCCTGTCTCATAGCTAAAGTCCTCTGAAGAGGACTCAATGACTCCTTCGACATCCCCGCGAAATTAGCTGAAACGCACATTTCTACCCAACCTACAAAAAATCACTACCACACCTAAAATCCTCTTTTTTGAAAGCGTGATAAACGCTCCTAAACACAGATGGATGACACCGCCACAAATAGGTAAATGATTTCTCCCCTTAGCCGTCATTTTTGTTACAAACATTTACATTTACACGCGTGGCGAAAAAAACATAGGTGTGGTAGGATTAAGTAAGGTTAGACAAGTATTTTTAGTATAATGGGATGGTGACGAAAATAAAAAAATCGCGACTATCCCATTATCTTATATATTATCCGTCAATATCAAGGTTTTGTCAAGAGGGTTGAAAAAAAAGGCGCGTTTTTTTATAATTTTTTGTAAAAAATGAGTGTTTGCTGCAATTAGAGTCTCTTTTTTGAAACCGCGATGTAGGCGAAGCCTTCCCGTAGGGTACGCAGATGGATGAAAGATGGATGAAAGATGCCAAACTAAGTGATTTGGCTTGTGCTGCAATCCCTAATTACTTAATTTGAGATACAAGGGAATGGGCTAAACTTACTGCTTGCCAGAGGAGATCGGGTAAATTTTCTAGGTGGGTGAGATGGGGATTTGGGCTCATTGTTTCTAATTCAGGGGTGATATCGGGGGACATGATTTTGGGCTGTTGGAGGTTTTCTAATTCTTGTAATATCGGTGATAGTAATACACGGGCATAACTACCATAGGCAACACCCGCGATCGTTCGATCGCGCTTTGGAGATAATGGCTTAATGGTAGGTGTTTTTTCTGGGTGTAAAAGTCCGAGGGAGCGGAGTTTGCTGACGGTGTGGTGATTAGTACCCCCCGCGAGTTGTACATAACCGGGTAATTTTGCCGCGAGGACTTTTTCGCCGAGTTTAATCGCGGGGTGAGTGGTGCCGATGCCTATATCGCCACTCATGGGGCGGCCGTCGGTTTGCCAAACCAGGGTAAAATTTAAGGGTGATATGATTTGATAAAGTGTTTGGAGATAATCAATGAGGTTTTCTCCATCGGCACAACTAATCCCTAGGAGTTTCAGTTGATTTCTCCAGGGCGCGATACTATCCCAAAGTCGTTTAAAGTCGGTTTCGCGTCCGATTTGGGTATGAATTTCGATCGCGTCTATTTTGGCTTCTTGTACTAAAGGAGCAATGGTATTAGGTGTGGAAATATATGAACGAGTATAGATGATTTGACTGGGGCAAATGGGAATACAACGCCCACATCCATAACAGCGTTGATCGATTACACCGGAAAAATTGTTATGATCGGAAAAGACGATCGCGATCGCGGGACAAACTTTTTCGCAGGGGCGCAAACAGTCTGATGGACAGATTTCGGGGTTAAATTGGGCTTTGCGAAAATGGGGATCTTCACCATCATTAAGACTTACCATGAGTAAGGGTTTGTTGTGGTAACGATCGCGCAATTCTTTAGGGGCTTTTTCTCTTAATTCTAGGGCGATGTTAATGCCTTCTTGGGCCGCGGAAATCGTCGCGGGATCGGCTGCAACATCAATACAGTCGGCTCCCGCGAGGGTATAAGCTAAGGCGAGATTCCGAATGTCTGGTAAGTGTTGATAACTAGCTCCACAAATAAGTTTAAACCAGTTACCATTTTCTAAGGATTGTAAGGGGGAATCTCGATCTTTCACGGGTTTATCTTAATAGTTTTCTGGTTACTGTATCGGGTAATATTGAGTAGGTGAGGATTAGACATCTCCTACAAATAAGGTTAAAGGCAGGGTTAGCCTACCCTACCATAGTTTAAGGTTAAAGGCAGGCAAGATGCCTACCCTACAATAGTTTAAGGTTAAAGGCAGGCTAATGCTACCCTACAATAGTTTAAGGTTAAAGGCAGGCTAATGCTACCCTACAATCGTTTAAGGTTAAAGGCAGGCAAGATGCCTACCCTACAATAGTTTTTTGAAATGTCTATTGTAAGGTTTTCAAATAGTCGATCGCGGCTTCGAGGGGGGATGGATATTTATAGGCGAATTCTGTAAACCACATTCCCTCATCGGAAAGGGGATCTAATTGTTTAAGCCACTTTTTCGCGTGGGCTTCTAAGGCTTTTCGCTCTTGGGCTTCCTTTTGTTGTTGTTGTTGGAGAAGTTGGGCTTTTTCTTCGGCTTGGGCAAGGGCAAGGGCGCGATCGTTTTCGTCGATTTCCTTTTTCAGATCAGCTAAGGTATTTTTCCATTCATTATTATCCTCATTGATGAGATAATTTGTGGGAGAATTTAGGGGAGAATTTAAGACATTGGGCTGAGGCGGTTTTGCCTTCAAAATAGGATCTTGAGGCGCAGGAGATTTCGGCTTTTCTTCTGCATATTCCGCTTTTAATTCCGCTAATAAACGATCAAGTGATTCCATATTAGTAGGGAATGGGGATTAGGGAATGGGAATTAGGGATTGGGGATTAGGGATTGGGGATTAGGGATTAGGGGAATTGGGATTAGGGATGGGATCAAGGAAGAAGGTTAGCCACGGATTTTTCACTTATGTAACCGATGGAAAGAATAAGGGGAGCATTTCAAAGAAGCAAAAAAAACTGTAGTGGGTTGGCGTAGCCCGTGCGGAGCATCAGAGCGTCTCGAATCGGCTGGATCTGGTTAGGGAGCGAGACGCTCCCACTACCAATTTACAATTAGGAGAGGCTCCCAGAATAAGGAAAAAAGTTACCATTCCCCAATCACCAATCACCCATTACCCATTACCCATTCCCCATTACCTAATTAATCGAAAATGGCATTGAGTAAAACTTCTTTAAGAGTCATGTCTGCCATATCTTCCATTGTAACAGTATCGACAATATCGAATTTTGCCCCCGCGCCTTGTAATTCATCATCTAAGAGTTTCAAAAATTTTGTGGCTTCCGGTGCCGTCCCCACTTGAATAAAAGAAATCGCCATTTCTTCATCTCGATCAAGTTGGCGAGATGCTTCAATAATGACTTTCATTACCGCTTTGCGATCGTCGGGTTCCCCATCAGTTACGACTAAAATTGTTTCTCCATTTATGTGAGTTTTTCCTGATGTTTTGCGCTGGAAATAATGATTAAGAGCATCTTGTAAAACCCCCGCGAGATTAGTCGTTCCCGCGGGTTCATTTTCCTCAAAAATTTGAGTGACTTTTGCCGATGTCACCCCGTCATAGCGTTTAAAACGACTGGAAAATGTATAAACTGTAATGCCATCGGGATCTAATTCTTCACATTTGCTGGCTAAGGCAAATGTGGATTCTTTCATTATATCCCAGCGAGTTCGGCCCCCCGGTTGATCTTTGGTGGCCATGCTGCCACTTTTGTCAATAATTAAGGTATAATCTCTTTGTTCTAACATAATTAATTTTCCTGTTGTGTAGGCGCGGTTTCAATGTTTCCGCACTGTAAATCTGCTATTTTTGAGACACGATCGCGTCCTATTTCTATCTGAGTCGGGAATGGGGATTAGGGATTAGGGATTAGGGATTGGGGATTGGGGAATTGAGAATTAGGGAATGCCTAATTATTTATTTTTTCACCCATTACCCATTACCCATTACCCATTACCCATTACCCATTACCCATTACCTAATTAATCGTGAATGGCATTGAGTAAAACTTCTTTAAGAGTCATGTCTGCCATATCTTCCATTGTGATAGTATCGACAATATCGAATTTTGCCCCCGCACCTTGTAATTCATCATCTAAGATTTTCAAAAATTTTGTGGCTTCCGGTGCGCTACCCACTTGAATAAAAGAAATCGCGATTTCTTCATCTTGCTCTAGTTGGCGAGAGGCTTCAATAATCACTTTCATTACCGCTTTGCGATCGTCGGGTTCCCCATCAGTGGCGACTAAAATTGTTTCCCCTTTTAGTTCAGTTTTTCCTGATGCTTTGCGCTGGAAATAATGATTAAGAGCATCCTGCAAAACTCCCGCGAGATTAGTCGTGCCACCGGGTTCATTTTCTTCAAAAATTTGCATTACTTTTGCCGATGTTACGCCATCATAGCGTTTAAATCGACTGGAAAATGTATAAACTGTAATGCCATCGGGATCTAATTCTTCGCATTTACTCGCTAAGGCAAATGTGGATTCTTTCATGATATCCCAGCGGCTTCTTCCACCCGGTTGCTCTTTAGTGATCATGCTGCCACTTTTGTCAATAATTAAGGTATAATCTCTTTGTTCTAACATAATTGATTTTCCTCTTTTCCTGGGGGGTGTTGCGGTAATTTTCCAGATTTTAGACTTTAGATTTTTCTCTGATCTAAAATCTAAAATCTAATCAAGTTGCTTTAAGGGCTTTACGCGGCGATTAAGGCTTGCTTTAGTGGTGTCCAACGGAACACGCGATCGCCTCCCATTTCTATAACTACTTTAACACGGGGTTCTAGGGTTGGTAAAACTGTTAAATATTCAACTTCTTGACGGGACAAAATTTGACCTTCAATAATCCATAATACCAAACCTTTGGAATTGGGTGGTAAATGATCGAGTTGAGTATTGACTAAGGGGGGGATAAAATAGACATCACCCACCGCGGCTTCATGGCCGACACTTTTTTTACCCAGATGGGGGGGACGCACACCATGAATGCCTGTTAAATACATGGCTAAATCACCTAAGCCGCGTGCTGTAATGTTATACGCGTTATAGCCTTTTGCCCGTAGTCGTCGCAGGTAACGTCCCTCAAAACCTCCTTCTAAGGGTACATAGACGGCCAGGGAACCGGAGGTTTCTAAGTCCCGTATCATTTGAGAGCCAGTGGTGATTAATGATATCATGTTTCGGTTGTCTATTGCTGGTTAGCTAATAGCATTATACAATGTTTGTTCTGTTTTTTCTATTTATTTCTCGGTGAGGTTGATTTCTCCAACCTCACTGGGGTTTTAGACGATAAATTCTACTAGCTCTGGTTGCCCGTAAAACATAGCGCGATCGCAGGCTGAGAATATCTTATTATTGGCTGCGTCTGAGGCTAAACATTTACAAACTAATTGTGCGACATCGGCACGATGAATCATTCCCGCGATGCGATAATCTTCTGTTAAAACACCGTTACCTGTGGCGGGTTCTGACTTTAACCCACCGGGCCGAATAATGGTATAAATTAACCCACTCGCGATTAAATGTTGTTCGGCTTTATCTTTTTCAATTAAAACCGGGCCGAGGGTTTCTAAAACTGAGGGAGGTAAGGCTATTTCACTATTACCACTCCCAATAGAAGAAACTAATATAAACTTTTGCGCTCCCGCTTTCACTGCGACATCAACTAAGTTTTTATTCCCGATATAGTCGGATCTTTCTCCATCTTGGGGTAAACCGCCAATGGTACTAATTACACTAGAAATAGGGGCATCGGATTCTAGCATGACTTTTTCTAAATCGGTGATATTTAAAGCATCACCCATGACGACTTTAATACCCATTGCTTCTAATTCGGGACGAGTATCCGGGGAACGTAAGAGGGCTTTTACTTTGAGATTTTGAGCGACAAGAATTTTGGCAATTTCTCGCCCGACACCACGACTAGCACCTGCTAAGAAAATATAAGATGATTCGCTCATTGTTGATTCCTTAATTGGGAAGTTTCACAGTAATTTTATTATATTATGGCAAGTCTAAATCATTCACACAGACCGATTTGTAGGGGTAGCGCCCCGTGCCTACCCCCGATGCAACCAGATCGGGGCAACCAGATCGGGGCAACCACGGGGGGATTGCCCCTACGCGCTATATTAGTTATAATCAATTTATCTATAGCATTTTTAAATAAGATGTAAATGTGGAACGGGCATAGAATCCCTCACAGGCAAGATGCCTGTACC
>JBEDKD010000417.1:0-6412 GCA_041172365.1 Cyanobacteriota bacterium
CAATTTGACTGATTTGTTCATGTTCCAGGTAATTTTGTCAAGAAATTATAACTGTTTTAACAAGTTATGACAATGGAAAAGAACAACATCTGGCGTTTGAGGGATCTTGCCCAAGCCAGATGTTGATGGGAATTGTGAGAGCGCGATCGCGTGTAAGCAATTTTCCAGTAATCCTAAACCTATGACAAACCGAATTGGTGATTGACAATGGTGTTGGTTTTGATCGCTTTTTCGATGATGAGCTCATAATTATGATCTGTCATCAAGCAAAGGTGATCGAAACTTGGACCACTCTTGTTACCATAAACTTGCAGTTGCCGTTGTTTGATTTTATCTTGTAGCGCGATCGGGGTTAGGGCAAAGTAAAAATGCTTAATTTCTTGTCGGAGAGAATGGGAGCCTCGCGCGATCTCTCTTGGGGGTAATCCCATCGAGCGTAAATTCTCCACACGGAATTTAATCAGGTTGGAGACTTCTTGGTAATACGCGACACGAATATCTTTAATCATTAAAGAATCACTCGCTCCAATAATTCGTAAAAGTTGAATATCTTGTTGATTCATAAATACCTCAAAGAAGCAAAAAAAACCTGTAGTGGGTTGGCGTAGCCTGTGCGGAGCATCGGATGTCTCGCTCCCTAGAGGGAGACAAGGGAGCGAGATGCTCCCACTCATGTACCAAAATAAAGTCCCTCCATGATTCCTATTTGTTTCTTGGTAATTCAATACGATTGATCGATGGATTTGTGGGGGGAACAAAGAAAGAGGAAAAAGTAATCGCGACACCCCAAACTACCAAAATACTCCCAAAAAACAGGGTAAATACGCCTGAGATATTATTGGGTTTTTCCGTTATCTCGTCCATATCAATGCGTGTTACTTCGCCGCATAATGCACAAAAGAAGACGCGATCGTTATCATTTGTGGGGACTTCAATTAATTGGCAAGGTTTTTCAACCAAATTAGGGCACTGTTTCAACAGACACTTAGAAGAAACATCTTCTGACTTCATCTTTAAATACTCCTTTAAGGGCTCATCCATCGTGCGAGCCTTTAGATCCCGCACATAATTTGTTTAGTCGTCAACATCATTGAGTCCAACCTTAATGTTATCCCAATCTTGTGCTTCGTCTTGGATTTGCGTTAAAGCGATAATCAAAGCCTGAAGTTTCGCAAAAAGGATAATTTGGGGCAATTTGACCAAAGAAAATAGTGGGAGATTATTTCCTGACATTTTTGATATCCTTGGCTGGGTTTATATTTCCATAATATTCTCTTTCTTCAAAAAATCAAGTATTCAACGTCTAAGCTTTTGGTCTAAAAAGTCTAAAAATGTATTAGGTTGAATTAAAGTATTTTTAAGGTCTAAAAAGGTCTAAAAAGGTCTAAATTATAAACAATTATAAATTGTGTTGTAGGGACTTGACGCGGGAGCATAACCGTAGGTAGGGGCGTTGGCGTTCGCTACGCGATGCCGCAGGCATCAGCCTGCGCGCAGCGCGAAGCATTCCGGCAGATAACCTATTAGTTACTATGAGGGGTTAATTACCGGAATGCTTCGCCCCTACAGAGATATTTGCCAAAATGAGATGCTCCCCTTGACGTTGACGCTCTCATCGCCCCTGTGTAAAATGATGGTAACTGTGGTGTTGAGGGTTCATTTATGGATTGGTTAGAGTTTCTGGAAGAGATCGCGAAAACAAAGGGTTTATCTGATGACGAGGTAAAAGTTTTAAAGGCAACGTTTCCTGAAATAGAGAGGAAAGTAAAGGGAAATCAGGTTGCGGGCGATCTTACTCGCTCGGAAAGTGGAATGAAAGGGAAACTGACAAAAATTTATGATGCTTTTGAGAAGGATGATTGTCCTAAATTAGCTGGCAATAAAAACGGGAAAGGTCGGATTTTACATGATTATTTGAGAGAACTGTATCAGAAAAAAAAGGATGAAGTTAAGAACCAAAGCCTAACGCTAAACACAAGTTTTCAGGCTCTTATCACTGAAAAAACTCGGATGTTTTGTGGTCGTAAATTCGTTTTTGATGCCTTTGAAAAATTCCTAGAACAACATCCTAAAGGTTACTTTACCATCGTCGGTTATCCGGGGATGGGCAAAAGTGCCATTGCAGCTAAAGCGGTCGAAAAATACCAAACTATTCATTATTTTAATATTCTCGGTAACACCAGTACCCAAAAATTCCTCGAAAGTGTTGGCGAACAATTGATCACGCGTTATCATTTAGACAATATGGATCTGTATAATTTAGAGGTTTTAATCCAGAAAATTCTGTCTAAAATACCTCATAATGAACGATTAATTATTATTGTTGATGACTTAGATGAAGTCATGGAAAATGAACGCGAAGGAAATATTTTAAATTTACCCAGACATTTACCAGATCGCGTTTATTTTATGTTGACACGACGCGGGTACACACCAGAACAAAAACGGTTATTTGTTTCTCCAGATGTTGCTATGGAGGATTTAGATTTAAGAGCGATGAAATATGCTAGATTTAATCGAGATGATGTCAAAAGTTATATTAATCGGTTTCTTGATGAGAACCAGGACTATAAAGATAAAGTTCAAAAGTGGATAAAAGAGCGCTCTGTTACGTCAGAACAATTTGTCGAGACTCTCGCGGAGAAAAGTGAAGATAATTTTATGTATCTGAGTTATGTCTTACAGGATATTAGGGAAAATAATTTTATGTATCTGAGTTATGTCTTACGGGATATTGGCGAGGGCAAATACGATGCTTTTTAATATCAAGCAATTACCGGAGGGTTTAAGAGATTATTATAATGAACATTGGAAGCGACTGATGATGAAAACTCAGAGCCGGGCACTTATTCTCTGTCTTTTAGCATACACTCCCACACCGATCAGTTGTAAATGTATTGCCAGCATTGTTAGTAGTAAAATGCAACCTCTTGATCAATATGATGCTTTAGAAGTCTTGGAGGAGTGGATACAGTTTTTAAGAGAGCAGTTTTTAGAGGAAGAAACTTGTTATTCTATTTATCATAAAAGTTTTGCAGAGTTTTTGCAGCTTAAGACGAAGCTCATGCAAGCAAAATCTAAGTTAGGAGATATTCAGCAGTTAGGAGATATTCAGAAACGTTTGTCAAATTATACTGATCGTTTATTGGAACAAGTAGAACAGGAAGAAACAGAGGAGGATGATGAAGATGGGGAAGAAGAGTAAGTTTGCCAGAGGCTTTGCTAAACTGTCGCCAAGCGATCAGAGACTTCTGCTATATGATCCTAAGTTGAAAATCGCGACGGGGCAAATTGAAAAATACTATGATATTTTGACTAATTTTGATTTTATCTTCGCGAAGATTAATCATCCTAGCTTTGGCTTGCAAGCCCTAGTCGATGATTACAAGTTATTGAATGATCCCAGGGTTGCCACATTAGCCAATCGCGATCAAGAAAGTGAAAGAGCCTTGAGACTGATTCAAAAAGCACTGGAAATGTCAGGCAATATATTAAATGAGGATAAAACTCAATTAGCCGGACAATTATTAGGGCGGTTACTGTCATTGACTGACTTACCCAAAATTCAGCAACTCTTAGCAAAAGCTAAAGAATACAGAGAGACTCCTTGGTTATGCCCTCTTACCCCTAGTTTAACATCAGCAGAAAGTGACTTAATCCGTACCGTCACGGGGCATAGTGATCCCGTAAAAGCAGTGGCACTGACACCAGATGGGACAAGGGTTGTTTCCACTTCTTTTGATAACACCCTAAAAGTGTGGGATTTAGCGACAGGGGAATTCTTACACACCCTCACGGGGCATAGTGGTAAGGTATATTCAGTGGCTCTGACACCAGATGGGACAAGGGTTGTTTCCGCTTCTTATTATGATAACACCCTCAAAGTGTGGGATTTAATGACAGGGACACTCTTAGACACCCTCACGGGGCATAGTGGTGCGGTAAATGCAGTGGCGCTGACACCAGATGGGACAAGGGTTGTTTCCGCTTCTTCTGATAACACCCTCAAAGTCTGGGATTTAATGACTGGTAAGGAAGAAATGACATTTGGGGGAGATGCTGAATTTACTTGCTGTGCTGTTAGCCCCGATGGTAGGACGATTGTAGCTGGTGATCAATCGGGAATGGTCCATTTTTTCCGAATGGAAGGTTTGCCAAAAACTAGAGTCGCGGATTTAGCCGATCGCGCATTGTAGTATATAACTGAAAACCATAGGAGCCAAAAAATATGACATTCTGCACAGAAAAAATCACAAATATCAACAGCAGAAATACCCCCCCCGAATTTGAAGAAATCATCGCGGAAAAAAGCCAGAATTTTGTCGATCGCGCATGGATATTCACCGCGATGAACAACTTTATGGCACGGTGGAATCATGGGTATTTTTCCCTAATCGGTTATCCGGGGAGTGGCAAAAGCGCGATTCTCGCCCAAATGGTGAAAGAAAACCCATCAATCCATTATTATAATTGTCAAATCCAGGGCAAAAATCGAGCCGATCAATTTTTGGAAAACCTGAGCACCCAATTAATCAACCGTTACCCATTAGGCATATCATCCTTACCCGAAAATGCCACAGAAGACGGAAGCTATTTCGCCTTTTTACTTCAGAAAATCGCGGATATTCTGCCCCGCTCCCAAAAAATAATCATTGCCATAGATGCCCTCGATGCCATAGATCCCAATAGTCAACCCAGCTATACAAATCTCTTTTATCTACCCAGATATCTACCCGATCGCGTGTATTTTCTGTTAACAAGCCGACCGATTTCTCAAGGGAAATTAAAATTATTAATAGAAGCACCCCAGGAAACGATTAATCTGGAAAAATACCCAGATAAAACCCGCGGTGAAATGGAAGAATATATCAGGAAATTTTGCGCCGACGAAAAAAATACTCTGCTGAAATTGAATGCAGAAATGGGGATTAATAGTGAAGCAGAATTGAGTAATATTTTACTCGAAAAAAGTGCCTTAAATTGGATGTATTTAAGTGAGATATTAAAGGCAATTCGGGAAGGTTATTACCGAGAAAGACAGGATTTCGAGCAAATCCCCCCAGGATTAAACAGCTATTATCAACAACATCGGGAAAAAATGTTAAGTCAGACACCCTCGGAATTAGAATTACAGCTATTAAAGACATTGGGAGAAGCCCCTGACGCGCAAACTCTCGACGCGATTACCAAACAAATAGATGGAGATGACTATGAGATCGAAGAAATCTTAGAGAATTGGGGGGAATTTTTGCGAGTAGAGGAAAGAGAATTAGACAAATATTATCAATTATATCATCCCAGTTTTCAGCAATTTTTCAGGGACGATCGCGCTAAATTTCCGTGAAAAAGCAGGGCTGTTTCATTCAAGGATTAGTAGGGGCGGGTTCCACGATCAATTCTACTACCAACAAATAACCTAGATAAACCCGCCCTCCCCCCTTCTGAGGTGGGGATGGGGCGGGTTTATGTCATTTGTCGGTGAGTGTCAGAGATTTAGGCGAACCCGCCCCTACCCTCGTGAAAGGTGGGGATGACGCGATCGTAACAATTGCTGATAAAATCTTACCTTGAGGAATAAGCCTTGAGTATCCATAAGACATCTCCTCAAATTATGGTAGGGTAGCATTAGCCTGCCTTTGATCTGATTTTTGGAAGATGTCTTATTGACTCAGTGCTAGTGGGAAACCGGAGTGAAAATGCCAAATCAGACTACAACAAAACAAGTATCTGTGCAGAAGCAATTCCCCTTAACTACTGTGGGAGCGCTGGTTGTGAACCCGCGTGGAGAAGTCTTAATTGTCAAATCCACCAAATGGCGCGGGGCTTGGGGTGTACCTGGGGGAAAAGTAGATTGGGGGGAAACCCTAGAATCGGCACTCCTGAGAGAGTTTCGAGAAGAAGTTGGTCTCGATTTGACTAATATCAGTTTTGCATTATTACAAGAAGCGGTGCTAGATCCCCAATTTATGCGACAAGCCCATTTCATTATGGTTAACTATTATGCCTTTTGCTCTGGTGAAACTATTACACCGAACGAAGAAATTGAGGAATGGGCTTGGGTAACACCACAAGAAGCTAAAGATTATCCCCTCAATTCCTATACCCGTATCTTGATTGAAGACTATCTACAAAAGCCAATTAGTCGTTTATAATACCAGAGTTAAACACCAAAATCATTATGATGAAAAAAGCCCTAGTTACGGGATCATCATCGGGTATTGGCAACGCGATCGCGCTCGATCTTGCCAGTAAAGGATTTGATGTGGCATTTCATTATCAGAAGAATGTAGAAGCCGCGAAAGACGCGAGTCAAAAAGCAGAGAGTTATGGAGTTAAATCCATTTTTATCGGGGCAGATGTGACAAATCCTGATCAAGCTCAGTCCCTTGTTGAACGTACCGTTGAGGAATTG
>JBEDKD010000418.1:0-7860 GCA_041172365.1 Cyanobacteriota bacterium
GCCTGTCTGTTTGGTGGCACAGATATGGGTGAAAGAGCCCCTACAGAGCTCATAGGATGGGATGGCGTTTTTTGTCCTAACCGTCTTGGCGGGTGCTATAGTCAGGGACTTATCATCAAGGAATGATGTGGAAGAAATAGGGTTTAAAAAAATATTTTCAATGGGTAGGCGATCGCCTTCACAATAAAATTAGGAGAAAATCGGATATTTTTGATTTTTTCTCAGAGGCGATCGCCTTCACAATAAAATTAGGAGAAAATCGGATATTTTTGATTTTTTCTCAGCCGAAATTCCCAGCAAAAGGAAGGGAAAAGAGGCTTTGTACCAGTCAAAGCCAGAGGGATCATCGAAAGAAGCAACTCGTGGATGCAACGGTGTAAAAGTTGGGTCAAGAATCTTGATCCCACTTTTGCTCATGCCACCACCAAGGTTAATCTCTGTTTTGTGCGCCTCATGTTTAAAAGACTAGCAACTGGTTAGATAGATCCCAAATGGGTTTTATAACCCCAAATCCACCGCGATCCGATGAGCACAAGCAAAACCCGAAAAAGCCACCGCGTTCAAACCTTGCCCCGGAAAAGTGCTATCTCCCACACAATATAACCCCCCAATCGCAGTACGATTAAAAGGCATTGCTAATAACCCTAATAACTTCTTACGAGGAATCGGTCCATAAGTACCATCCTCACGGCCTAAAAAGCGACGATGCGATCGCGCACTTCCCACTTCCATAAAATCTAAGGCAGCATCTAACCCCGGAAAAATCTTCTCTAAACGATCAATCAGTCGCCATGCCCCCTCCTCTTTTTTCTTCTCATATTCTCTGGGGGATAACCCTTCCCATTCTGTCATCCAAGAAGGGGTAAAAGTATGGACAATATGATAACCTTTCGGAGCTAAATCAGGATCAAGTAAAGTCGGAATCGACACAAAAATAGTCCCCTGTGAGTCTTCCATCTTCTGCCAATCTTCTAAAATAATATGATGACAAGCCGTATCAGCCCCAATAACGTCCGCCTCCACCCCTAAATGTAAACTCAAAAAACTCGGAGACTTTTGATAATTCTCTTGCCATTTTTTCTCTTTCTTCGGCATCGCGTCCGTGGGTAATAATTTCTCAAAAGTATCCCAACGAGTCGCGTTAGAAACCACCCGTTTCGCGTGATAAATTTCCCCATTGGCTAATTCTACACCAATCGCACGACCGTCTTTTAAAATAATTTGTTTAACACGGGTAGAATATTTAATTTTTCCCCCGAATTTCTCTAATCCTTCTACTAACTTTAAAGCAATTTGACCCACTCCACCTTTAGGATAATTAATCCCCCCATAATGACGATCGGAAAATACCATACCCGCGTTAATCATAGGTGTTAAATCAGCAGGCACTACGGACCAACAATAACATTCAATATCAATAAATTTCAACAAAATGGGATCGTGAATATAACGACGGGCAATATCTCCCACATTTTGAGGTAAATACTGCACTAATCCTAAACACGCGAAAGGATGTTGAAAAAATACCCGTGTTAAATATCCGATTTCCTCTAAGGATAATAACTCCATTGAGTTCAGACAATTAAATACTTTCCAACATTCATCATAAAATTGGCGAATCCCCTGTCGCTCATGGGGAAAACGATCACCTAGTTCTTGCAAAAAATTCTCATAAACACGATGGACTTGTATCTCTAAGCCATCAGGGAGATGATAATGAATTTGTACCGGATCGGGGATCGTTTCCACAGAAACATTTACCGCGTCAAGGGCACGCGTGAGAAGGTTAGTGGTTCCCTGTTGGCCAAACCCAAAAATCATAGACGCGCCAACGTCAAACCGATAACCATCCCTTTCAAAATATCCCGAACTCCCACCCGGAATAAGATAACTTTCCAACACTATTACCTTGGCACCTTTTTTGGCTAACTGAGTCGCGGTGACTAAACCGCCAATCCCAGAACCAATAACAATCACATCAAACATCGAGGAGGGTACAGACATAGCTGATAGGGGGCGATCGCGATTACCTGAACGTATTTGAGTTTATCGCGTTCCGGGTAAAGAGAAAAAATAACGGAACCAGTTTCTTTACCACCAACCAGTTCCGCTTGCCAATCCTTTGAGAGGAGAACACTAATCCCTACTCTACCCTTCTTGCGAAAGATTGTCAATACTTTTGATAAAGTTTTTCATTAAGGGGGTTTGGGGCAACCACAGTTTGGGATAACCACAGGGGCAACCACGGGGGGATTGCCCAAATAGACATCTGGTAAAAATCATGTCAATCGCAGGCATGAAACAAGATTAAACTTTCACAGCATTAGGGTTGGCGGTATCGGCAATAATCTTCTCGATTTGAGAGGGAGTTAAGCTAGGATTCGCCTGTTCGACTAATGCGACGACACCCGCGACGCTGGGAGCCGCCATTGAAGTCCCTGATAAATAACGATAGGGGCTGGGAAATGACAAAGGCGCGGTGGAATAAATCTCACCATTTCCTGTCCATCCGGCATCTCCCCCAGGGGCTACGACATAATTAATCGGGGTTGAACCCGCACGATTAGAAAAACTAGATATTTTTTGATCCTGTTGAATAGAACCCACCGCGAGACCATATTCATCGGCAAGACGAGAAGGATAATCGGGTTGACTTAGACTTTTATTTCCTGATGAGGAGACAACTACTACACCATTATCTTCTGCATATTTAATCGCGTCTGCTTCTTGCTGATTAAAATACGCTCCACCGACACTAAGATTAATTACTTTTGCACCATTATCAACGGCATAGCGAATCGCCTTTACCTCGTTACCTGTGTCACCAATACCATTTTGATTCAGAATACGGATAGGCATAATTGTGGCATCTGGAGCCACACCTTTAAAGGTTTTTCCATTGGCCGCGATCGTTCCCGCGTTATGGGTTCCATGACCATTAGTATCCATCGGATCGTTATCATTGCCAATAAAATCCCAGCCATGATAATCATCGACATAGCCATTTCCATCATCATCAATGCCATTAGTGGCTTTATTTTGACCCCTACTATCTAACCCATTTTCACCCAAATTATTCCACATATTATTTTTTAAGTCGGGGTGATTATAGTCGATTCCACTATCAAGGAGCGCGACAATCACTCCTTTTCCGGTAATCCCTTTTTGCCAAACTTCAGGCGCGTTAATTAAATCTCTCGGCCAAAGATTTCCTCCTAAGTCTGGAACCTGTGGGAAATTAGTCACCCCTTGAGCACGGGAAACGGCTTTGGCTGCATCCACTAAACCATATCCAAAACGTGGATCGAAGCTATGAGTAGATTGGTTATCCGGTGGTGTAATACTCGCGGCTGTTGTCGTGGTGGAAAGGGTAAGGTTATAGTTAGTATTTCCTTCGATTTGTGCAATTTGAAGATAATAATTTCCGGGTGATAATCCTTGGACATTAATAGTTTCTGGTGAATTTCCGGGGGAATGGGGGACTATTATAATGTCGGTGGCATCAATAAAATTATTGTTATTGGCATCTTTAATAAGAGCTAAATCTGCATCGGCGGTTAAACCATTGAGGGTAAATTGGACATCACTGGTATTTGTGGTGGTAAAACGGTAGATATCCTGGGGATTATTATTACTAATAAAACCGTTTCTTGTTTGGGTTGTGTTGAGATTTCCTAAGTTTTGAGCTTGACTCAGATCGCCACCGATGGGGTTATTAATTGTGATAAAATGTCCTGTAAGTTCATCGGGTGATGTGGAAATAACACGAGCTAAAACTGCGCCTGTATTCGCAACACGAATAAGAGTATCAATTTGATTATTAGTTGAGTATTCTTCGAGACTGAGATCGGCTTCGGTTAAGCCGCCCGTGAGACCAATGTTATCAACTGTGCTGTTAAAATCGGTAATAATATCGGTGGCCCCGATGGTTTTACTGGAGGTGTCGGTACGGAGTACAAAAAGATCGGCCCCGAAACCACCTGTGAGGGTATCTTGTCCTCCATCTCCAACCAGGGTATCATCATTTTTACCTGCGGAAAGGAGATCATTCCCAATACCCCCTTCGAGGAAATCGTTGTTTTGTCCTCCATAGATGATATCGTTACCCCCGTTTCCACTGAGGTAATCATTGCCTTTACCCGCGTAGAAGGTATCATTACCTGCACCGCCCAAAACGCGATCGTTTCCGCTATCACCACTGATCAGTTCGGAATCGGATGCCCCGATAATTAAATCATTACCCCCCTGTGCAAATAGTCCTTTGGGGTAAGGGGTTAAGAAACCCGGAGTCAGGATTAATGTATTGGGTTGATCATCCAATAAATAAGAAAAACCATCTGCGCTGGGGCCGTACATAATAATTTTCTCCTAGTTTTATAGCAGAAGGAAGATGGAAGATGGAAGATGGAAGATGGAAGATGCAATAAAATCAAGGGTTTCAGCCATTAAGAACGTCAATACGTGCAATGCGTAGAGCTATAATCCATGATGTCAATTATTACAGGGCTTTACCCCCCCAACCCGTTAATTTTTGAGAGGGATTTTTGGGGACGATCGCCGATTATTTGTCTCAGGCTCTTCTCTCCTAAGAAATTTATCACGGAAATCTGCGCGATCTGTCCTTTATTTGAGGACGGGTTTACTGTCTAAATGTTCCGGTATATCCTGATGAATGTATATTAATTGTGTTAAACTAGAGATGATGTTATAAGTAACAATTGTTCTGAGATTTTACCCAATTTGTTGATTATACTCAGAAATTAAATTTCTCGCATCTTCGAGTCAAAAACCTTGTTTATGATACTAAGATAAAGTCGGTTTAATTAACCAGAATATGCTAGGACTGGTTAAGCGAAATCTTAGCTCAACGACAACAATATGGCTTGACTTGCCCCTACAGGAATTAAGCTGTTACACATTTAAAATTCCAGTACCATAGACATTAGCCTGTGGGAGCCAGGAGGCTTATGCTATTTTATCTGGTTTAAATGGGTAGAGGCTTACTTAAAACAGGCTTCTGGCTCGGTGACAAGCTGGATGCTTGTCCTACTTTATCTGGTTTAAATACGTCTTAGTTTACCAATTACCAATTACCCATTACCAATTACCCATTACCATGATTAATCGTCTTAAACCTTATTTACGTTATGTTATTGTGACGGCAACTCTCTTGTTTGTGGGTAAATCTTTTTGGACTCATTGGCAAGATGTGGTGACAATTCGGATTAATGCTAGTGGATGGGGATTTTTCGCGATCGCGTTTGTGGTGACTTGTTTTTCGTTTATTTGGGCGGGAGTGGTTTGGCTATTAATTTTAAAGGAATTTCAGCAAAAGGCGAATATCTTTTGGGTTCTTCGCCTTTTTTTAATTACAAATTTAGGAAAATATTTACCCGGTAATATTTGGCAATTTTATGGTAGAATTATATCATCAATTAATGTCGGAATTTCACCCAGTGTCGCGATTATCAGTGTATTATTAGAACCGTTATTAATGGCCGCGGATGGATTATTATTAGCGGTTTTAGGGAGTTCCTTAGAAAATCGTTGGTTAGTCGGTTTAGGGTTGGTTTGTATTTTAATCACGATTCATCCCCGCATTTTGAATAAGGTTTTGCAAGGGCTCGCGAAAAGTAAGTTATCAAAAAAATCCTTAAGGAAGAGACGTGAATTAGTCACGAATAATTCACCCTTAGAAAGTGGGGATAATTTAAGTGATAAGTTATCGCCAATAGATGATACGGAATGGGAGAAAACGACAATAGAGATTACGCGTTATCCCCTTTTACCATTATTGGGAGAAATGGGGTTTATTGTGTTAAGGGGAAGTGGTTTTTTGTTAACTGTATACGCGTTAACGCCTGTGAGTTTGGTTGATATTCCTCAATTATTGAGTGCTTTTAGTTTTGCCTATGTGTTGGGGTTAGTTGTACCCGGTGCTCCGGGGGGATTAGGGGTTTTTGAAGCTACCGCGATCGCGCTTTTGTCTCATCGTTTTGCCCCCGGAGTATTAATTAGTGCCGTCGCCTTTTATCGGGTAATTAGTATTTTAGCAGAAGTAACTGGTGCAGGAGTCGCGTGGCTCGCGAAACCACAAAAATTATCCGTCTCAAATATTGACTAATTCATAATAGTATGATATGCTAATTTTCCCAAGGGAAAGAGGACAAAGAAATGCTCAAAAAAGTCATTCTGAAAAACTGGAAAAGTTTTCGTGAAGCGAGCCTACCCATTGATCCTTTAACGATTCTAATAGGAACTAACGCGAGTGGAAAATCTAACGCCCTGGATGCCTTAGAATTTCTTTATCGCGTGACAATGGGTAAGGAAATTCAAGCCGCGTTAGCAGGTGATTCCACCTTAAATCCTCTTCGGGGTGGTATCGAATGGGCTACTCTCAAACCAGAATCTCAATTTACATTAGAAGTAATCATTCAAGGGAAAGATATAAAAACTGATTATCACTATAGTATTACAGTCGAAACCCAGCCCCGTATCCAACTATTTTCGGAATATTTAATCAAAAAAACGAAAAAAAACACAGTTTCTTTATTTAAAACAGAGGAAAATTTAACCAGAGATAGCCCTAGTATTACCACCAGACTTTATAATAGTAAAAGTGGAACAACACAAGGATTTTACCGTACCCATTCTTTGTTACATCAATTAAAGGGCAGTGCCACCAAAGAAGAAATATTTAAAGGAGTAACTTGGGTTTCTCAAATTCTGCAAAACATTTTTATTCTCGATCCCATTCCCTCTCAAATGCGGTCTTATTCATCACTATCCGATCGCGTTCAAAATGATGCAGCAAATCTCGCGGGAGTCCTTGCCGCGTTACCGGATAATCAAAAAGCGGAAATTGAAGAAAAACTAGCTTTTTATGGCAAAAATTTACCTGAAAGAGATATCACAAAAGTTTGGTCTGAAACAGTAGGAAGATTTAATAATGATGCCATGCTTTACTGTGAGGAATTATGGAATAAAAACGAAGAACCCCGAATAATTGATGCGAAAGCAATGTCCGATGGAACTTTACGTTTTTTAGCAATTTTAACAGCCTTACTAACTAGACCCCAAGGTAGTCAAATGGTGATCGAAGAAGTTGATAATAATCTTCATCCTTCCCGTTCTCACTTATTGGTAAAAATGCTTAGAGAAATTGGTGAACAGAGACAAGTTGATCTATTAGTAACAACTCATAACCCCGCGTTATTAGATGCTTTTGGGCCTGAAGTCGTACCATTTGTCATTGTAGCTCATCGAGATTTTTTAACAGGTGAAAGTCTCTTAACTCCCTTAGAAGAAATTGAAAACTTACCCAAATTAATGGCATCAGGTTCCCTGGGGAAATTAACCACTCAAGGGGTTATCGAAAAAAATCTTATGGTGTTAGATAACTAAAATTATGAGAAAAGTTCTGATTATAGATACTTCCATTCTTTGTGTTTGGTTGCAAGTACCAGGAAAAGAAACTTGTGGCTCTGATAAAAATCAATGGAATAAAGAGCGTCTGGAGCCAATATTGGCAGATGAAGAAAAGAAAAAAACCATCTTTGTTCTCCCTTTAGCAACAATTGTGGAAACGGGAAATCATATCGCACAGGCAAAGTCAAAACGTTATGAAATAGCACAAAAGTTAGCCGAAATTATCACCGCGGCGGTTGATGAAAAAACGCCTTGGGCTGCTTTTACAGAGCAGTCGCCTCTTTGGGATGTCGAACAATTGAAACAGTTAGCCACAGAATGGCCAAGTCTTGCAGCACAAAATATTTCTCTTGGGGATGCGACTATAAAAAAAGTAGCTGAACATTATGCTAAAATGAGTGTTAAAGTAGAAATTATTACGGGTGATGAAGG
>JBEDKD010000419.1:0-8413 GCA_041172365.1 Cyanobacteriota bacterium
CCCCCTCTTCCCCCTCCTCCCTCTTCCCTCTTCCCTTTTTATCGAGGTTTTTATGGGTTATATGAAATTATGCACGATCGCGTCTTTTGCGATTTTGACAAGTTTATGGAGTCTGGAAGGCGCGATCGCGTCTGATCCGTTTTCTTCATCAAAGGGTAATGATGTCAACAATTATCATAAGAGCCTGATAAAACTATCAGGAGAATTATTAGCACAAACCCCCCCATCACCAAAAGAGTCTCCCCAGAGTTCACCTTCTCCTAAGAATACTCCTTCAGAGAGTCCGAAGTCATCCCCAACAATAACACCTTCACCCACATCGACACAGACTTCATCAAAAATAATTTTGCAAAAAAATGCGGACTTAAGTCCGAGTAAATCCTCGGTACTCCCCGCGGATAAAAGTTTATATGATCAGTATAAATTTGAAGGAAACGCGGGTGACGAAATCAGTATTTCTTTAGAAAGTAAAGAGTTTGATACTTATGTCGCAATTTTTGATGAAAAAACGAAAACGTTGTTAAAAGAAGCCGATGATGTCGGTAATTGTGAATACGAAAATGACACCCAGAAAAAAGAGTTGATCAGCAAGGGTTTCTGTAATTCCCAGATGACTATTACTTTACCCGATACTACGACTTATTTAGTTATTGTCAATGGTAGAGAAGCCCGCGATCGGGGTAAATACACATTAACGATAAAATCAACAGGAAAAAAATAAAAAGGGGAGCATCCAATTTTGGTAAATAGGTAGTGGGTTCGCTTACACAAACCTCTCGCACCGTAGGGAGAAACCTAGGCAGAGAGACGTCCGATGCTCCGCACAGACTACGCCAACCCACTACAGTTTTTTTGGTAAAATCGCGATGGTTTCCCCTACTTGGCATTATCCCATAAAAATAAAAAAATATCACGTCTTTGTTTCGGTCAAATATTTCTCTTAAGGAGAACATAATTTAAACCGTAAATTTATGCTCAGACAAACAGATTTTCATTCCGAGAATCGCCTCAGCATCCTTTTCGCTTAGGGGCTTAGAAAACAAATAACCTTGACCGAATTTATATCCCAATTCTTGCAGCCGTTCCAGTTGTTGTAAAGTTTCAATACCTTCCGCAATCGTATCTAATTTTAAATGTTCACTGAGGGTGACAATAGTTTCAACAATCTGATGATTTCTTCTGCCTTCTTGCATTTGATTGACAAAAGAGCGATCGACTTTGAGATTGTCCACAGGCAAACGGTGAAGATAACTTAATGATGAATATCCCGTCCCAAAATCGTCAATACTAATGCCGATACCTCTTTCTTTGAACTGCCTGAGCAGATTAATAGTAGCATCGACATCTTCAATTAACATACTTTCCGTAATTTCCAAGGTGAGACAGTTCCCAGACAAGCCCGTTTCTAAAAGAACCCCATCGACTACTTCTAATAGATCCTGTCGCCGTAAATCTTGCGCCGAGAGATTAACACTCACTTTCATTGTAGAAATATTAGGAAAAACAGTTTGCCAAGTAGCAAGTTGCTGACAAGCTCTGCGAAGCACCCAATAATCTAAAGAGGAAATGAGTCCTGTTTCTTCCGCAACAGCAATAAATTCTCCGGGGGATTTTAAGCCTTCCGTTGGATGTTGCCAGCGCACCAATGTCTCAAATCCTACCAATTGATTAGTGGCTAATTCCACAATGGGTTGATAGTAAAGAATAAACTCTTGGTGTTCAATTCCTTGACGTAAATCGTTCTCTAAATGCAGTCGCTTGATCGCGTCTTTGTGCATTTCAGGATCAAAAATTTCATACCTAGCCTTACCTTCATTTTTTGCCCGATACATGGCAATGTCGGCATCACGAAGGATGTGAGAAGCTTCAACATAGTCTTTTGTGCCAAAGGCAATGCCAATGCTTGTGGTTATATATATTTCGCGGTCTTCCATTATTAGTGGTAAACTAAGTTCTGCAAAAATTCGCTCCGTGGCTCGAACGGCCTCTTTGATATCTTTAATTTCATCGAGCAAAATCACAAATTCATCACCTCCCATTCGCACGGCTATATCGGTTTCTCGAAGGATAGATTGGAGTTTTTGCGCGATCGCGATCAATAACTCATCCCCGGCTAAATGTCCGAGACTATCGTTGATTACTTTGAATCGATCCAGATCCAGAAATAAAACGGCAAAGTGATAATTTTCCTGTCGTTTGGTTCGGTTAATCGCGTATTGCAGTCGTTGCATCAAAAGCTCGCGATTCGGCAATCCTGTCAGAGAATCGTGCAGTGCGTCATGTCTCAAACGCTCTTGGGCCAAGACGCGATCGGTGACATCACGAGAGGTTGTTTGTAATTGAACGACTTCTCCTTGGGCATCAATAATGGGTGTCGTGAGTGTTTCAAACCAAATATAGTTCCCAGATTTGTGACGCATTCGATAGGTGATGGGAAGAGGTTTTTCTGTTAATTCTTCCTGAGCAATTTCTTCAGTGACGCGATCGTGATTAGTATGGGAAAAGGCATAGGGATTTCCCACAGGTTTTGACTTGAGAGCAATCGTAAGAGTTTCTTGAGTGACACGATCGCGATCGTCAGGATGTAAGAAAGTATAGGGATCTTGCCCCATCAATTCCTGATAATGATAACCTAACAATGCTTCACAAGAAGGACTAACATAAAGATACCGACCATCCGGTTGATGAAGACACACCAAGTCATTAATATTCTCAGCTAACAACCGATAACGTTCTTCACTTTCTCCCAAGGCTTGCTGCACTCGTAATGCGAAGATACCATAACTGAGGCTATCAGCTAGTTCCGTTAACAGCTCTAATTCCCTGGTATCAAAAGCATCCGCTTCCGTCGAGTAAATATTTAGAGTACCAAATACTTCCCCATTATTACGCAAAGGCAAGACTAGGGAGGACTGATAGCCTCGTTGTAGCGCTGCCTCACGCCAGGGGGCAAAATAGGGATCTTTCAGCATATTTTGACACGCGACTGGATGCCCAGAGCGGATTACTCTCCCTGTGGGGCCCTGTCCCCTCTCTGTATCAGCCCAGGTGATGTTCACGGTTTTTAAGTAATCCGCTTCATATCCAGCCCAGGCTACGGGCAGGACGCTTTTAGCTTCATCGTGGCAGACATATCCCACCCACGCCATCCGGTAAGCCGCTTCTTCGGTAATTAGCTCACAAAGGGTTTGAATTAGAATCGTTTCATCTGTGGCTCGAATAACTGCTTGAAGACAGGCACTCAATACACGCAGAGCCCGGTTGACTACCATAAAATCGTGTTTTAGTTCTTGAGAATGACCGAGAGAAAACCTATCTTCTTGATAATCCACAATAGATATCTCCGAAATAAAAAAAGTAAGTAATTTTCCTATTATTTAATAGAAATTAATGCGGATTAACCGGAATGAAAAATTGGGGAGAATACATCGAGAATAAGCTTGACCAGAGGCAGCCATTGTTAGGCATAGACTATACTATAAATAACTGATAGACCGCATTAATTTCAAAAAAACCAAGCTCATTAATCATTTTTTTCTCTACTTGGGGGTGATTTGATAGTTGTGAATAAAAAGTCCTGTTTTTCCATGCTTTTCGATGTTGATTCTCTGATGAAACTCCGTTAAACATTAAAGGAAATAATCTGGAGAAAACTGCGGTTTTCACTTCAGGTTTCTTGGGATATTTTTTATACCAATTTTATCAATGTTTGCTACAGTTTTGTGTATACCCCTCCCCTCGGCTACTTAATAAGGGGGGAAGCGGATTACTCAAATTCCACCTTTTTCAGGGGATTTAGGGGGATTGCATCATGTATAGCATTATTTGGGTAAATTTGTCTGACGGGCGTAGAATTATTATATCATAAAAATATAAAACTCGATCGCGTCGGCTCCGATTAAGGCGCGATCGGTGATGGAATCATCAACCATAATAGAAAAAACATCTGCGAGATAATTAATTTATTCCCTATTAAGAGTTAAGAAAAACGAGAAAACTCTGACTTCAAAAGTATGAAAATTGCTAGAGGTGAGGCATTTTTTTACCACTAAGGCACTAAGGCACTAAGCAAAGAAAATAGAGAGTATCTCAAAATCGGAGAAAATTCCCCCTTTGTGTCTTTGTGTCTTTGTGGTTTATTTTATTTGATTCAACCCAAGTAGGTTGGATTGAACAAAGTGAAACCCAGCACAAGGACCCTAGCAACAATTTAAAAAACTGGTATGATATCGCAGTAACCAAAGTGTTTATGACAAGGAGCCTAAGCCCCTTTTTTAAAGGAACTTGGCTCCCGAAGAATGTCGTAACAGATATGGTGGTTGCGATAAATTATCAAACTAACACACTCTTAATATAGCAATCCTAAATAGGTTGTGGTAAAACGTAGGGGTAGAGGTAGGGGTAGTGCTCTCGTGCCTACCCCCCCCTAATCAATCGGGGCAACCACGGGGGGATTGCCCCTACAAAAATATTACAATTGAAATAGGATTGCTATAGTGTCAAGAACAAAAAAAACCCCGATAGTTCGGGGGTGAAGATAGTGTAAAATACCAAAAAATTAACGAGGAAAACCCAACCAGGTAAAAAAATCTTGACGGGTAAAAAATTCCAAAATTAACAGTAAAACAAAGCCCACCATCGCAAAACGACCATTAACTTGTTCCGAGTAAGAATTCCAACCAAAAGAAGGGGTAGATTTCTTTTCCGAGTCGGGGGTAGGGGTAGGATTTGAAGGAGTTTCCGAAGTCATAATTATTTATTGAGATCAGTAATAAAGGTTAGTAATAAACCCTTTAGAGCTATTTCCCCAAAAGAATAAGCCCTCAAAGGCTCACTACTAACAACTTACTACAAACCCTAATCACCTTAGTAAAGATTGAGATTGATACCCGCTTCCCGCGCCATCGCGTCCACACCCTTTTGTTCGATCGTCTTCAGGGCTTTGGTAGAAATACGCAATCTTACCCAGCGCTTACCTTGGGGCCACCAAATGCGCTTCCATTGTAAATTGGCTTCCTGTAACTTGTGGGTACGACGGTGGGAGTGGGAAACCGCCATCCCATTATTCGCCTTTTTCCCCGTTAACTGACATCTCCGAGACATATTGACTCTCCAGATAAAATTTTTCACGCGATCTTCTATTATACAGGGGATTTGCTCTATTTGGGCTATGTGATGCACAATGTCTTAGGGGTGTTCAACCTCTTAGGGCATCAGAGGTTAAGGGGAGCAAAGAGAAGTTTTGGTAGTTAATGGGGTTGAAAGCCTTCAGGACCAATTTTTTCCAGGGGAATAGGCTGAAAGCCCAGTTGAAACGCGGGAGAATTAGGCGCGAGGCGATAATCGTTTTTTTCAGGGCGAACAAATTGTGGATTCGCGATCAGAGAATCGCGATCAAAACCCGCGCCTTGCCATTGGGTAAAATTGCCTTCTGGGGTAATACTTTTTGGGGTATTAGCTAAGTCTAAACCGCCAAGATGCCAGTAAAGATTGAAGTCAACCTCTGCCAAAGTATCGCGGTTCCACTTTCGGGCATGACTTTTCCAGAGATTAGCATTGGGATCGTCAAATACGACAATATTGCGTCGAACAATATTGCCTTTCATTAAATCATCAAGCTGGAGGGAGTTGATTTGATTTTTTGCCCCATTCACCCAAAAAACATTATTTTCAAAAGTATTGTTTTTGCCGTTGGTAAACGCGATCGCGCCCGTTGCAGTGCCCAGTATCATATTTCCATAAATCGTCGTACCGCTACTGTCCCCGTCAAGGAAAACCCCCAAACCCATATAAGGGGTGAGAATTTCCCCATCGGAATTGGTTCCCATGCCTGGGGTGTGACGAATTAAGTTAAATCGAATCACGTTACCACTTAATCGACGATCGCGCCCGAAAGATTCAATCGCCCCGGTATCATTAGTTTCCTGATTCACATCAACAATTTCATTAAATTCTACCAAATTCTTGTGAGAAAAATTACTCCCGTCAAAACTTTTCAAAGAAACCCCATAGCGAGGCAAGCGCTGTATACGATTATGAATGATACGGTTGCCACTTCCAGTAGTCAGATAAACTCCCGCGACGTGCTTGTAAATTAACCCGCAATCGTGAATATCGTTAGCCGCAATTAAATTATGAAAAGGCTGATTTTCTGCCCTGGTTCCTAAAAGTACGACTCCGCCTTGCCCCAACTGCGACATTCGGTTGCGGATAATATTATTTTCCGAACAGTTTTTCTCCAATCTTACTGCATAGCCACCCAGGTTAAAAAAGGTACAATTTTCAATGGCACAGTATTGCGTGTCACTAAGCCAGATCGCGGCATCAGCAAAGGTATAATATTCGTGTGTATCGGTGAAAGTAAGGTTTCGAGAATAGTGGTTAGGATCTGTATTCCCCTGGTCAAAAGTGCTATTTAATACGGTATAGTTAGTATCGGTGAAAGTCAGTCCGTGAAAATAAATGTGCTTAACAAAACTATTAGTTTGGGAGTCGCCTTGCAAGATGATAAGCCGATCGAGTTTCGGTGCAACTACCTCCACATTGGGGAAATCAGGATGAGTTGCCCAGTAAATTAATTCACCTGTCTTTGCATCCAGATACCACTCCCCAGGACTGTCTAGGGCCTCTCGCACGTTCGCAATGAAAAAGCGATTGCCTACTCGGATATCTTCGAGACTATTAACAAAAAGCGTTTGACTTTCTTTATCGACACTTTTAACGGGCAAAATCGTATTAAGCCAACTCCAAGAAGGGAAGATATGTACTTCGGCTCCCTCCCAATTTTGCCATTGTGGAAACTTAGCCGGATCGATGAAGATACGATCGCGCAAACCAGGGATATCTGGTTTAGGTACGTTAATTTCTTTGCCCTGGAAACGATGACAAGCTTCAGCTTGAATTAATAATAAAGGATGATGAGTTTTGGGGGGTTGTAGTTGATATTCCGAGAACCAATTAAGGATGCGAATCGCGGTTTCTGGATTCCAATCGGAGTCCGTTGTCAGACAAAAAGCGTCGAGTTTAAATTGGCCATCCTGAAGATTTTCCCAGACAAGGATTTGTTCACCCGCGGTTAAAGGAATTGTCGAGGCCATTGCCCATTGATAGCTTCCATCTTCTTTTGTCGCGGGCAAATTTTTCAGCCGTGATTCACCACGGTGCGATCGCAAAATAGCCCAGTCATCCTGATTCGCGTGGTGATTGTGGGAATAGCGAACCCAGATTTTATAGTCCCCTGCATCGGGTACAATGATTTTCCATTCCAATCTGTCATTGGCATGATTGAGGCTAACGGGGCTATTAAAGACTCCCTTTTCCCAAGGCTTGCCCCACCATTGTGCGTGTAACCAACCTCCTAGGAGCGGTTGCTTGGCATCGAATTTGGGATAACGCGCCCTCCTCGCCCACTCACGATTAGTACGAAGCAGACGAAAATACCATTTCTGGGCTTTGACATCGGGCAAGGTGGCGGTCCAAAGGTGATCGTTAAGTTTTCGCCAATTCTCGATCGGCTTCCCACCGCTGAAAGAGGGAATTTCGTTAGGAAACGCGGCAAAAATTACCGGATATTCAGGGGTTCCCGAATCCTGGGGTTCTAGCAATAAAGGTTTTTCTAAATAATAAGTGCCACCACGGACAAAAACTGTTACGGGTTGTTTTAAGATACCACCTTGCAGGCGTTTGAGTTCACGGATCGCGTCACGCGATCGCACTAGAGTGGCAAAAGGGCCGTCTGTTTTTGTTTCATTGGGGTTAGGGAATTTGCCGGACCAAGTATCATTACCTTCGGGCGCGATATAAAAGACGATGCCATTGTCTTGAGGATGGGATGCTCCACTGGCGCGGGTAGTTGTGGAAAGTTCGATTGTTAACCCTCCCAAACTCATCCAGGCTAAAAAAGTGCGACGATCCATAGTGATTGAGTGATTGAGTGCAGATGTTTTTTGCCGGGGGAACGCGATCGGGTACTCAACGTCTTACGGCATCAGAGCTGGAAAGAGAATTCAGGTGATAGAGATATCAGATATCTCGAAGTTAGTGATCAACTACGGCATCACAAGTGAAAACAACCACGATAAGAGGTGATGCCCTTCGCTTCATTATATTTCCCTCATCCATTCCTGAAAAATATTGATTAAATTATCTGAGTTTATGGGGATAATCGCTCTTTTAATCAAGGCTTGAGCTATAAACACTCCTTCTGTTTGGCAAAATCTGGCCCAGGCACGATACTCCATGTAGCCCATCATTGTTCCGAGAATTACTAATAATTAAGATCAACCTGATGGGATGTGGTACATTTACGCGATAGATATCAGACATTGGGGACAATCCCGACATCGGAAAATATCTCGATGGCATCATCTGTGAGGATGAAGGGCGTACCCGCCAAAGCTTTCAACATAATATT
>JBEDKD010000420.1:0-12628 GCA_041172365.1 Cyanobacteriota bacterium
CACCTAACTTGCTCTTAATCACCCCGTCGGGGGTAATTTGCCATTGTTGGTGATTCCCACCATTATAGGCATAGATTAAGACATTAGTTTCGGGATTGGCTTGAGTGCCTGCCACATCCAAGACGGCACCATTGGCGAGACTTTTAATCACACTCCATTGGATGGGCGGCGGCGGAACTTCTAATACTTCTAATAAAATAGCTAACCAAGTCGCATCCTGATCGAATAATTCTAAGCCGTTGCGACGATCGATCCGACTCAGAAACAAGCTATGACGCATAAAGAATCCGGGGTAGTTTACAGACTCAAAGGAGAAGCCTTGAGGATTCGCCAAGCCTCGTTGGGGATTCCACGACGCGTCTTTCTTGAACAAGTCACTGCCGTCTGATTTGTAAATATAGCACTTAAAAAAATTCGCGTGGCGGATGTAATGGTGTGGGTAGTTTTCACACTGGAAGCTAATCCCAGTTCCCGCCAAACCTGGGACTATACGGAACGAACTATCTAACTGATATAATCTACTGCCGTCATTGCGATGAAGTTTAATCCGAAAATCTTGATGCCGCAGATAACGATCGCGGTAATTATTTGATTGAAAGCGGAACTTCTTGCCTAAGAGTTCATCAATTACGGTAGCCATTAAGAGCTCCTTTGTCAGATCATAGGGTGACGATGTTCAGATAATCACCAGGAGTCTGTAACTTGTTCTCAACGTCCCTGGGTTCCTTCGTTAACTCCCAAAGTTTTCCGGGCTTTACTTGGTGACATATATTTTTCTGACATCACGTTATGAGTGTTAGATTTGTCCTTGGGTACAAACCAATTACACCGATTAAGATAAAAGTATATCACAAGAGCGCAAAAAATCCTAGGAATTAGTTATTGAATTTCATCAGTTTCGTGTCTGTGATCAATTCAATAGGTTTACCAAACAGGTGATTTATCTATAGCACTATCTTCTTAACCTAGCCCCAATACCCCGAAACCGCTTAAGGCTTACCCGTAAATTTTCTCTCATGTCAAACTGGAAAATGTGAGGAAATTATGACAAGGGCTAGGGATTTGATTTTAGCGCGATCGACAAGTAATACTGATAAAGAGTCGAGGTAAAATTTGTCATTACCTAAACGCCCTCATCTAATTTTCTAATCATTAGGACTGAGGATCGCCGGTAGAGCTAATCCCCCTGGATTTGCCCACAACAACCTTATGGATAGAGTCTAAGTCCAAAAAATGCCCAAAATATATTGACTTTCTCTTCAACTTGCGTTATATTAACCATCAGTAGGGTAAAATTCCGAGAGGATGTCATGGGAGTTAATTACAAAGAACCAACTCTTGAGCCTGATGAACTAACACTATCCCTAATCGCAAGTGGGATCATTAGACTCCATGAAACGCTAAAAAATGTAAAAGCCCCAACCCTTCCTTATCCTCCAGAACTACAAAGGGGTTTGGATCGCTTAGTTTTATTATGTTTGCGTCAAAGAAAAACACCTCCACAGGGAGTCCCCGACTTACTTGATTGGTGTCGCAAACCCTTAGCCGAATGGCCATTAGAATTACCAGAAGAAGCTGGGAGCGCAGATCGATTATTAGATGGGCAAATTCCGACAAGTTTATGTGATGAATGGGCGATTATTAGTTCAGACATCGAAGCGGAATTAACCCAAAAAAAGTTATTACTTAATGTGATGCAAGTTTGTCAATCCGCCGCGATCCCTGACTCTTATGTTGCCTTTCGACGTTTGCTGATCAGTCAACCTGTATTAACAAGTTTGGAATTAGTAAAACATGGTTTAGATCCTTGTTTAGAACGCTTAAAAGACCATCTGAACACAGCTTATGAACCTGCACCTGAAACCTATAGTATAGATGGAAATTTTTACTGTTGTGCTAACTGTGGCAATCTCATGGCGCGTACTGAAAAAGGTGATTTGATTTGTGGAGAAGAACGCGATCGTTGTCAAAATTTAGGAAAACCCGGTCGTCAAATTGCCCAACGAGAAGGGGTATATTGGATTAAACGAGGCATCAGGCGATTTATTGCAGCACCCGGTCGGGCAGAATTACGACTTGCTGATAAATTGAAAGAATTAGGACTAGATGTGGACCTATGGCCGAATTTTGATAGTTATGATTTGCGGATAGTTTTTCCTGATCAAGAAGTATGGGCGATCGATGTGAAAGATTGGGTAAACCCTTTTCTTTTAGCCAATAAAGTGAAGAAACAAAATCCCTATATTCCCAGTGATCCCCCTTGGCAAAAAGCTTATTTTGTCTTTCCCGATGCTCGTAAACAGCAACGTGCTGATTATTTGCGAGCCTTCAATCATCATTGTACCCTACCCAAAGACATTAAGGCAAAGTTTGAACGTGACTTGATAAAAGATGTTAAGAAAAAGCTAGGGAGTATCAAATAAATGCGTAATACAAGTGATTGGCGAGAAAGACAAAAATTCATCCAGAAATTAAAGGAATACCGGGCGAATTTAACGACAGTATCCCCGGTGATATTCTGTGATATTGAATTAGGTCTTTATGTGTTATCTCAGTTAGTGCCTGAAGCCCCAGCCCACGCGCTCTGGGTATTATTAACAGGTTATCCTTTTTCTGTATTATCAAGGAACTGGAGTCCAGAACAACATCGAATGCTCGGCAATGCACGACATATTCTGACTCAGTTTAGAAGTCAATATAACTGGAGGCGCTATTTAGAACAATATCGTTTATTAGATGAGTTCTTGCGGGGTTATGATATTGACGGAAATTTAGAAAACTTTACTCGGCGAGATGTGAGTTTTTGTCACGATCGCGAAGGGGTGTATAGAAGCGCCCTTCAAGAGCCTCTTCCTTACAGTAAAACATCGGTTAAATGGGTAGAAAACCCCGGAATTTATGAATGTGTCGATCGCGGTTATCGCCATTGCGTTGACATTAGGGGTGACTTCATTTTTTCACGACCAGTCGGTCATAATTTAGAGGGTAAAACAGAGAGACACGCGATCGAGGTTTCTTGGGAAGCCTTACTAGAAACAGCCCGATGGATGGATACTCAAGTTGATCAAGATTGGGAAAAACGTCTCAATAAAGTCAGAGTAGAAATCTTTATTAACAACACTCTTACCCCTGTTAACACCCTCACCTTAGAGGGATTAATGCACATCATTGGGATGGTTTCATCGGGAAAATCAACCCTAATGGATATCTTGGCAGTGTGGGCAACAAGTCAAGGCTATCATGTCACAATTGTTGTGGGTGATGTCATTAGTGCCCTAAACCGAGCCAAACTATTTACCCAATTAAACATTCCCGTGGCTCCCATCTTAGGAGCATCCAATAGACAACGCCACACCAACCGTCTCCACCGTGCCTGTCATGCAGAAAAGCCCTTAGAATCCCTAAATCAACAACATCCGGGGTTTCGCTGGTTGAGTAGCGCCTGTCCCCTGAGCGAATTACGTCGCGATGTTGCCCAACCCTTTGAGATGGGGAGGCAACCTTGTCTCAATTTGTGTGCGATTGTACACAAAAACAGTGAAGACGAAGAAACCAAAGAAAATTTGTTACCCGTGGGCAAGAAAAATCACAACGCAGAAGATACCCCCAACCCGGATCAGCAAAAGAAGTTCGCCTGTCCCCTCTATAGTGTTTGTCCCCTTCATCAAGCACAACGGGACTTAATAGACGCGAAAATTTGGATAGCAACCCCCGCGAGTTTAGTTTATACCCGTGTGGCTCCCCAACTTAACCCTGAGCAAATTCGTTTTGGGGAGTTAGTTTATCGTCACAGTGACTTAGTGATTGTTGATGAAGCGGATCAAGTCCAAGTACAGCTTGATAATTTATTTAGTCCCAATCAAACTTTAGTGAGTCGGGGAAAAGACGCTTTTTTAAGCCAACTATGGGAGCGAGTTGTACAACAACTGAATCAGGGGGGACGCGGCCAAGTTAGAAAGCCTGATATCAAACGCTGGTGTCAATTCCATGATATTGCCCAAACAGTCACTAATCAAATCTATTCATTGCTCTTGAAACAAGATTCGGCACTGCACGAATGGAGTAAAAAAGGGGATTATTTTACAGATTGGTTAATTTTTGAGAAAGTCGCGATCGCGCTCAGTGGGGCTCCCACAGACACATACAATGATCATTCAGACTATCGCAGACTGCGACAATTATTTGATCACTATATTGATAATCCATTAGGCGAGCGCGGCAATAACCCTTTATCTGAACTCACCCGTAAACTCATCATGATCACCAATGAAGAGCTAGTAGAAGAACATCTCAAAGAATGGATTGATCAGAACAAAGAACCCACTGTCATCCTAACAGAAGAAAAACTCAGGGACACCGCCAAAAAACTCCACTTTGCACTGCTAGTCGCGGTACTACAAAATCAACTCAACCAAATTTTGCTTGACTGGAAACGAGTAGAAATAGAACTCAAACTAGAAAATCAAAGTTCCCTGTTATTTCATACCCCACCCAGAGACTATGAAGCCGTTATTCCCGCGAGCGCGATGGGGAATTTACTCGCATTGCAATATGTCCCTTCTACCGAAGGAGGCGCGGGAGAATTGCGCTTTTTCAAATGTATGGGAGTCGGGCGTTGGCTATTACTACATCTCCATGAACTTTTCGCCAGTGATGGAATTATCGGACCTCATGTTTTATTATTATCCGGTACCAGTTGGGCGGGTAAAGCCCCAGGATATCATCTACAAATTCCTGTTTCAGGAGTCTTACATTCTCCCCATCAAGAATTACAAGCCATTGAAAACAGCTACTTTGAATTTAGCCCATTTTATAACGAAGAAGGACAGCCAATTACCATTTCTGGAGCAAAAGGACTTAGCCGCGATTTGGCACTCAAAACACTTCTTAACCAATTAGCAAAACCGGGAAAGTTAAGCCCTTTAAGTATCCTAGAAAATGAACGAAATGACTTGCCAGAAAATCGCCAGAGAATCTTGCTCATTGTGGGTAGTTATGCCCAAGCAAAACTCGCCCATGAACACTTAAAAAATTTGCGTCCTGAATGGCAAGAGCAAATTTTACATCTAGTTTCCGATGACGAAGAATTTTCCAGTGAATGGGGAAGAAGTGATGGAAGTTTACAAAGGGGACTTGTCTATCAATTTGCCAATAAAGGTGCATGGTTATTAATAGCTCCATTAATGGCAATTGAACGGGGTCATAATATTCTCAATGATGAAGATAAAGCCGCGATTGGTGCCGCGTACTTTCTCGTGCGTCCCCATCCCCGTCCTGATGATATCAATTATGCTATTCATTCGATGAATCGTTGGGCAATTGATCATTATGCTAATTCTGAATGGTTCACAAATCACTGTGAAGAAAATTTACTTACTCTTGATCGAGTAGGGAATATTTTCCGCAATGAAGCTTATCGGCGCTGGCATTATTTACTCCGCTTACCTATGATTTATAGTACATTACCTAATAAGCCACCTTACTATGAGCGAGATGCTGTAACTTGGAATCAGTTAGTTTCAATTTGGCAAGTGATTGGCAGACTGGTACGCGGTGGCAGTCCCGCCCGTGTCTTTTTTTGTGATGCTGCTTTTGCCCGTCGCACCGCTTTTTCTGATGAAGAAATGGATCGGGCATCAACAAGTCTTTTAGTTAGCATTAAGCAAGTTTTACGCCCGTATTTTAATCAGGACTCTGATCCGCCAATTACTAACAGAGACAGGGAATTGGTACAGGCACTCTATGGTCCTTTTTATACCGCTCTTGAACAAATGGGAGGAATTTATGATGAGTGATAAGTTAAGAGAACGCGGGTTTCTGATCTAAATTTCCGGCGCGATCATTCTCCCAGCAGAAACCAGCTTTATTTCATGAGTTTCTCACATCTGGTTTGATAAACCTATTGAAGATTACAGGAGTTATTTCAAATGACATACGATCAATTACGGACGCTTTCTTTTCAATTGGTGCAATCTGAGTTATTAGAAAAACATACATTTTATCGACTCCCTTTTCCCGAAAAATGGAAGATGGAAATTAAAAAAGTCCAAGCCACAATAACAAACAAATCAGTTGATAAGGTTAATATTCCGATCGCATTGTTAAACAAAGCCATGAGGGCCCTAGTTCCTGATTTAATTTACATTGAACCTCATGCCGCCCAAGCAGGTGAAAAACCTTGGTTATACTGTACTGACAATATCCCCTCAGAGCAATTATTTTTGATTATTCAAGCATGGCTAAAAACCCAATTTTGGAAAGAAGGGGAAACCCACTATAGTAACTTGCTGGAAAAACTCAAGAGTGAAGATTTACACTGGGAAGAAGTCAAGCTAAATGTCGGTAACTGGAGAACACACGATAACGGCACTGCAGACTTAGGAAGTGATAATGATTTTATCATCCTGCCTCATCTGATCGCGGCAAAATTTAGTCAAAAAAATGTGAGCCTAGAGATAGGTTCAGAGATTTTAAAATTTCGTCGTGCCCCTCGGGCTGTTGGTAGCAAGGGTATTGAGTTAATTTCTTGGAAACCGCTTTCATTTAACGATAATTATTGGTCTGTAGTAATTACTTTTACTACACAAACTATTCCCTTTCAAAGTTTTCCTGTCTTGCATTGTGATTTAAGTGTACGATGTTGGGTAAGTTGTCCCATTACAGAGTTACCAACAGACAAAGAAACCAGTGTTTATTTATTGACTCAAGTTCCTTGGTTAGAAGATTTTCCCAATTCTACCAGCTTTCAAGTAGCCCCTATTTCTGGGAAGTGGATCAAAGAAAAGGAAGGTGAAAATCAGTTTAATTATCAGGCAAAATGGGGCAGTAAATTAGCGGCATTACTCGACAATTTAAACCCAAAAAATCCGTTTCCAAAACCCCAGGATATTATAGAAAATCCGGTTTTAAGTCTTAACCTTAATGGTAACACGAATGCCGCTCTAGTTTATCGTCATGGTATTAAACCTCAGCATCATGTTCAATTCGGATTGCCACCCTTGGAACGCCGTCGTATTACGGAAAAAATAGCTGAATTATTAGTGCCAGAATGGGAATTAGTTCCCCAGATTCAAAGAGTAAAAATAGGTCGAATTCAAACTCCCGAAAATTATTTTATTCCTGATCTTAAAACGAAAAAAGAATATTCGGAAGAAGAATTAACTGCGAAGCGAGTTAGCACTATTTATCAACAAATTTGTCAGGGTTTAACGGTGGAAATTTGGTATATCCATGAAGCAACACGCGATGAATTGATTAAAACAATTTGCGACTATCTGGGCATACCAGAAAATGCCGGTTTTCCCTATTCTTTTAATGAATTTACCTTCAATATCAAGAGTCAACTTTTGGGAAGTCTTGGTGAGGAGTTACAACTTAACTCAGAGATAAAAGACGAAACAGATCGTCGCCGTGATGCTATCTGTAAACGGGAGAAAAAAGTGGCGGAAGAAGTTCCTCAAACATCAGAGATGACGGTGGCTATCATTGAACTCCCACCCGCGGAACGTTTTAAGAAGGAAAATGATCCGAAAAACGCCTTGCGCTCCGGCTTTGCCAAAGTCAACCGTCTCACACAATTTATTAGCACTGAACCCAATAATTTATCCCATCGTGCCTTAAATAGCTTTCTCGATTTATTGCGTCAATTAGGGGTGCAAAGTTCACCTCCCAAGATAGTGATAAAAAAAGCTAGTTTACCCAACAAGATTAATTATGTAGGGGTGTGGATGATTAAGAAATATGCACCTACGGGGGCCGATGGTGAGAAAAAGATTGTGCCTGTGATCGTTTATATGAATTCAGATAGTCCTGAAATTAAAGCAACTGCTTTTGGACTTGATGGATTTTTGCCTTATCGAGAGGTATTGTTGGCGATCGCGCAAAACAACAAAGTCAAAGGTTTTGGTAATTTAGAACAAGGGATGATCCGATTTATCAAGCCAACCCTGGAGGATATCCTTCGCACAGGGGATACTCTTTTGTTGTGCCATGCTCAAAATTTGCGCTCCCAAGCTTGGTCCTGGCTGACTAATACAAATATTACACAAGATCAAGTCACATTTGGTAAAGAAAAACCCTTTAAAATCACTCGCTTTAAGGGATTACGAATTGTGCGAGTCCGCGATAGTCAGAGTCATGAAACGCCAGAATGGTATGCTCCCAATGATAATGAACAGGGGTTTAGTAAGGGTATTTTTCAAATAGGAGAAAGAGTCTTTGCCAGTACCAATCATCCCCCCAAGTCATTTTCCATTAATCGCAAACTCTCGAAACTATCATCTTGGACTAAAAACGGGAAGACAGTTGCTCCATCACCCGATACTTATTGCTGGAACCCCGGTTTAATTGAACTTACAGTGGCTTGTATTCAACCCAATGATGAAATATGGCCTTGGGCTGCTCTCACCCATGAATTAAGACATCTGGCGTTAAACTATGATGAGGCACTCAAACTCCCTTTACCTCTTCATTTAGCTCAACAAATAGAGGAATATGTCTTGTTGTTAGATGTGGAAAATACAACTGATAATTAGGTGTTAGGAATAGGGATTGGGTAATGGCTAATGGGTAATGGCTAATGGGTAATGGGGATTAAAGGTTTATTTCCTTCATCCTTTATCCTCTGTGCCAAAGTGGTTGATTACTTCTTTCTTCATCCTGTGCCAAAGTTTGAGGCACTTCTTCCCCAGGAAGACACAGCCGATCGCGCCCTTTCCTTCCCTCCTGTCATACTACAATGTATATAAACACTACAAAGACACTAAAAAAAGAACCGAGGGGCAGAGGGGGAAGGATTTCACGGATATTAAAAAAATGTAACAACTTGTAAAGTATAATCATCCATTGAAAAACCAAAGGCAGAACCAGAAAAGATGCGAGTCGCGATCGCCGGAGCAGGTTTAGCAGGACTATCCTGCGCGAAATATCTCTCAGACATGGGACATACCCCCATCGTCCTCGAACGTCGAGACGTGCTCGGCGGAAAAGTTGCCGCGTGGAAAGACTCCGACGGTGACTGGTATGAAACCGGGTTGCACATCTTCTTCGGTGCTTACCCCAATATGTTGCAGTTATTCAAAGAATTAAACATCGAAGATCGACTGCAATGGAAAGACCATACTATGATCTTTAATCAGCCGGAAACCCCCGGCACTTATTCGAGGTTTGACTTTCCTGACCTTCCGGCTCCCATTAATGGTATAATCGCGATTCTCCGTAATAACGATATGCTCACCTGGGGCGAAAAAATTAGCTTTGGGGTGGGACTTATCCCCGCGATCGTTCAAGGCCAAAAATATGTGGAAGAGATGGACAAATACTCCTTCTCCGAATGGCTCAAATTACAAAACGTCCCCCCCAGAGTGGAGAAAGAAGTCTTTATCGCGATGTCTAAGGCCTTAAATTTCATTGATCCTAATGAAATCTCCGCGACAGTGATCCTCACGGCCTTAAACCGTTTCCTCCAAGAAAAAAATGGCTCCAAAATGGCTTTCTTAGACGGTTCCCCTACGGAACGTCTTTGTCAACCTCTTGTTGATCATATTACGGAACGCGGTGGTGAAGTCCGACTTAACGCGCCGATTAAAGAATTTGTCCTTAATGAGGATGGAAGTGTTAAACATTTCCTGATTCGTGGTTTAGAGGGGGCCCCCGATGAAGTCTTTACCGCGGATCTTTATGTCTCCGCGATGCCCGTTGATCCCCTTAAAGTCATGCTTCCCCAACCTTGGAGGGAAATGGACTATTTTAAACAGTTAGAGGGGTTAGAAGGTGTCCCGGTGATCAATGTCCATTTATGGTTTGACCGTAAATTAACTAATATTGATCATTTACTCTTTTCGCGATCCCCTCTTTTAAGCGTTTACGCGGATATGAGTAATACCTGTAAGGAATACTCCAACCCCGATCGCTCCATGTTGGAATTAGTCTTAGCACCCGCGAAGGACTGGATCAGTAAGTCCGATGAGGAAATAATTGCCGCGACAATGGCAGAATTAGAAAAACTCTTCCCAGAGGAAATACCCCAAGGGGCTAAACTGCTCAAATATCATGTTGTTAAGACACCGCGATCGGTTTATAAAGCCACCCCCGGCCGTCAACAACATCGCCCCATCCAGACAACACCCATTAAGAATTTTTACTTAACGGGAGACTTCACCATGCAGCGATATCTCGCGAGTATGGAAGGAGCTGTGCTTTCTGGTAAGCTGACGGCACAAGCCATCGCGCAGAAAACCCAAAACTAAAAACAGCTTTCCCAGAAAATTATGATTTCTGGTAACATTTACGCGGTAAGCTGAAAACTGTTGACCTGTTTTTCTGAGAGAGGTCAACTTACCCCCCGAAACCCCATCAACCGGGTTTCTCCTTTAGGGAAAATCTCTGAAACTATCTAAACTGATTAGACATCTCCCCAAAATAAGATCAAAGGCAGGCAGGATGCCTACCCTACCATAATTTTAGGAAATGTCTATTTGAGAAACCTGTTTTCTCTCTCAGTCTGGATATGACTCACTGATACACTAAAAGTCCTGTCCTCAAAAACAGCTTTTGGCTTTTCCCGCCCCTGTATACCCGTTCCCCTTTCATTCCTTCTCGTCGGATGCTGCAACTGTCAAAAAACCAGTCCCAGAGAACCCTGACTTCTGTTAATGAGTCTTACGAACTTTGTCGTCAAATTACAGAGGGATACGCCAAAACGTTCTATTTAGGCACTCAATTAATGCCAGAAACCAAGCGTCGGGCTATCTGGGCGATCTACGTCTGGTGTCGCCGCACCGATGAATTGGTGGACGGGCCCAACGCGAGTGCTACTACTCCTGAAACTTTAACGGAGTGGGAAGAACATTTAGAGTCGATTTTTGCGGGTTATGCTTTAGATGATTACGATGTCGCCTTAGTTGATACTATTGAGCGTTTTCCGATGGATATTCAACCTTTCCGTGATATGATCGCGGGCCAACGGATGGATCTCTATCGTTCTCGTTATGAAACTTTTGAAGAGCTTAATCTTTACTGTTATCGAGTCGCGGGTACAGTGGGGTTAATGTCGAACGCGGTGATGGGGATTGATACTTCTAAACCGGCTTTACGTTGGAATTGGCATCGAGATTTGAGAAGTCCTAATGAGGAAGCGATCGCGCTTGGTGTTGCCAATCAATTAACGAATATTTTGCGAGATGTGGGGGAAGATGCGCGACGCGGGCGTATTTATTTACCTTTGGAAGATTTAGCGCGATTTAATTATACTGAGGAAGAGTTATTTCAGGGTATTGTTAATGATCGTTGGCGGGCGTTGATGAGGTTTGAAATTACACGAGCTCGTGATTTTTATACTCTCGCCGAAGAAGGGATTCGGATATTGAGTCCTGATATTCGTTGGCCTATTTGGGCGGCTTTGATGCTTTATCGTGGCATTTTAGACGCGATCGAGAAAAATGATTATGATGTTTTCCGTAAACGTGCTTATGTACCGAAATTGCGGAAATTTGTCTCTTTACCGATCGCGTTTCTGCGTTCAAAAGTACCCTAATACTGATTGTATTGGGTAATGAATAATTGATTGGTTTTATGAGGCTGGTAAGGGCGGGTTCACTGTTTCTTTCACTTGTGACGCGGAGATTAGTAAACCCCCCTGATTGGTAAATTTAGTAAAGCCTATTGTAGCCTTTTTTTCCAAAGAAAATTAACCACAAGGGCATCGGCTCGCTCCGAGAGTGATAGAAAAACCGATATCCATCACCCAAGCTATCAATTTTATCATCTGCGTTTAGGAGCGTACCCTACGGGAAGGCTTCGCCTATATCTGCGGTTTCAAATAAAAAATATTTGGGATAATTTTCTCTGACATTCTATTTCTGAGAGCCGATCGCGCTTCTTTCGGAAAAGCAACAAAAGCGCGATCGGATATTTTATCACTTAAGACGAATAGGAGGAGCTTGCAAACAATTAAAATTCACCACATCTTGAGGAGTTTGTTCCGAAGCATTAACACTTTCACTGACAACACCCGCGACTTTTAACGCTTTCGTCACTAACTCCGAACAAAAAATCGTCGATAAATCCTCTTTATTTTCTAACTTAAAATTATCAAAAATATCAATAGCAGCCCCCATAATTTGAGTATCATCATAGGGAGTCTGCTTATTATACGTTTGCCTTAACCATCCCTGCATTTTTCTTAAATTATATTCAGGTAATGGCTGTTTTAAGGGTATCCACCATGCCTCACCATTATACATTTGTAATCGTTTTGATAACCATTGCATTTGCACTCCCCGAATCGCGGGTTTATTATCATAATTCGCTAAATCTGTTAATAAAGTAGATTCCGCTAATAACAAACTTTTGCCAAATCCCCCCCCTAAATCTAACTTTAATACCATTCCGACATGGGAATAGTGTGAGCGAGTAGACCACTTAATTAATTTGGAGAAATTACCATTCCCCGAAAACGCGATCACATCCCCACTTTTCATTTGATTGCGATATTTTTCATACTCAGAAAGAGGACTATCATTGCGGCTCATAATTCTTCCTTAATTTTGATGGATTATTGATATCGCGCGTAATCGGTAGGGGCAATCCCCCCGTGGTTGCCCCCCCCGTGGTTGCCCCAAGGTAGGGG
>JBEDKD010000421.1:0-6364 GCA_041172365.1 Cyanobacteriota bacterium
ATGCCCCTTCTTCCTTTGTGCCTTTGTGCCTTTGTGCCTTTGTGTTTCAATCCCTCTTCCTTCTTCCCTCTTCCTTCTTCCCTCTTCCTTCTTCCCTCTTCCTTCTTCCTTAAATTATGACTCCAGAGAGAGAAATTACGCGTTTGTTAGATGTGATGCCCGCCTCCGGGCGCATGATGACAAAAATAATTAGTAAACCCCAACAAGCTACGGTAATCGAGTGTAATTTTCCTAATCCTTTCGAGAGAGAAAGAGGAATTTATATTAATTTTGATCTATGGCAACAATTATCAAAACCTCAAAGAGATTTATTAATGTTGCGAAATGTAAGTTGGTTGATTAGTATTAGATGGTTGAAACCGGATCTTTATCAAGGTATTGCTTTAATCGGTATCCTTGGCGGTATTTTTGAAGGGCTACAAGGGGATATGATTGGTACTCTTGTCGCGGGAGGATTAAGCGCGATCGCGCTCAGGAAAATCTGGAGATCCTATCGCAGTTCTCAAATAGAATTAGAAGCCGATGAAGCCGCGATCAAAATCGCCTTAAGACGGGGCTATAATGAACCACAAGCCGCCGAATCATTATTAGAGGCAATTGAAAAGGTAGCGCAAATAGAAGGTCGTTTAAGCCTAAATTTTACTGAGTTAATTCGGACTCAAAATTTAAGAGCGATCGCGGGAATTTCCCCCCTAGGAGTCCCCGATAAAATCAAAAAAGAGTGATATCAATAGAGCCGCATTTATGATAAAAACATCTGTGTTTATCTGCGTTTAAGCCTCTACGCATTTAAACCACCTAAAGTAGCACAGGCTTCCAGCCTGTAACGCTTAAGCGCGTCAATTTTAAATGCGTAACAGCTTATCGCGGTTAAAAAAATACTCTATAGACATCTGGGAAAAATCCGATCAAAGGCAGGCAAGATGCCTACCCTACAGTAGTTTTTGCAGATGTCTTATGACAACTCAGGGAAACGATCGCGTAATTCCTGATTTAAACGGGGTAACTCATCTCGCATTTGCAAATACCAGTCTCTCCGTTGTTGATAATGTTGACATAATAAGCGATTTTCTTTCACCGATTGATAAGCATTTCCCCCAATTTCTTGTCGTAATTGAGTATTGGTAATAAGGGTATCAAGTTTTTCGCCAAAGTCATCAATAGAGCGATAAATAAGTCCGGTTTTTCCTTCTATAATAGACTGCTCATAGACAGTTGGACTCGCGAGGATCGCGAGACTATGCCCCGCACATTCGATAAATTTTAAGTCGGATTTCATCTCATTAACCGGGTTAGGAATGAGGGGTAATAAACCGATATCACAACTGTGCATAATTTCTTGATAACGCTCATAATTGCAAAAGGGTTCAAATTCTTTTTGGGGAATTTCCAGAGCCTCAAAAAATACGCGATCGTGGATGACTTTAACTTTCATTCTTTGAGAATATTTTTTCAAGATTTTATTGAGGGTATTGATAATCGGTTCCCAGTCTTTCTCTCGATTTAATGCACCAAAAAATAAGGTGACAAAATTATTATCTTCTGGGGGACGAGGGGGGGGCAGAAATCCTAATTGATTTGAGAAAACGGCAACATTAGGATTTAATTTTCGCAAAAATTCTGCCAGAGATTCCGTCGAAGTTTGTACACAATGACACCCTCGATAACTCAGGTATTTATTATCCGCGTATTCCCTCCGTCTGAGAGGATTATCGTCAATTTCGGCGACAATTAAATAGTCATTATCTCGAAGATATTTTAGTTTAGCTAAATCCGCGGGATAAGACATGATCATCCTTTGGAAAATAAAGACTTTTTCTTCCCCAGGAAGAATGGGGGCTAATTCTATTGATTTGACACGGGAAAAGGTCCGAACCCCCGGAATAGTGGCACTTAATTGATCGGGCTCTAAAACACGAACGCGATCGCATCCCGTCGGAGCCATGATCGCGGTTTGAATTAATAAACGTCGAGGCGGATTTTTATCTTTAATAGCTTTAACAATATAATATTCAGCACCAGTTTGATTGGCAAAATTTTGGGGATCTATTCCTAATGTTGGTAAAAGGGGTTGAAATAATTGCTGAAATTGCAGATAAGATTCTGGTTTTTGTCCCCTTGCTAAAATTTCATAAATCTGTAAATCAGCTTGGGCAAATAATGTTTTAATCGTATCGAGGGTAAAAGTCTGTGGCTTTTCGCCTTGTGAAATTTCCCATTTTCCCCGCAGAAGGTTGACAATGTTTCCCCAATGTTGCATATTAGGAATCTTCGCGAAGACTACACCGGAAGCACTCAACCAAGGTTGATGTTTTTTTAAGGTTGTCTCTGGGAATTGAAAAAAGGGAATTTGAGCGCCATAGATTAAACAATCTATACTTTCTTTTTCAATTCCTAAATGGGCAAAATCTATGGTTTTGTGATCGTTGAGGAAGACTAAAGAAACGCGATCGCGGGCAATTTTAGCCAGCTCTGGATTTTCCTCAATACCGATATAGGTACAATGGGGATTAATCCGTTGGTACTGTTGTGCTAAAAGCCCACTACCGCAACCAATTTCGACAATAACTTTGGCATTAGCAGGTAAAAATTTGAGAAATTCTAAGTTATTGGTAGAAATTGGCATATCGTCGTCGGAAATATTTTCTTTTTCTTGTGAATTTTTCATATCATTAATTGCTCATATAGCAAGTCTAAATGATTCTACAGATTTGTAGGAGTAGTGCCAGAGTGCCTACCCCCCAGCCCTTAAGAGGGGTGGGGCAACCACGGGGGCATTGCCCCTACGGATTACGCGCTATATAATTGAATAGAGACTGTTTCGAGATTATAATAGTAGATTCGTAGGTTGGGTTGAGAGCCGCGTCGCGTGTGCCCCGCGCAAAACCCAACTACAAAAATATTGTTAAAATTATTTATGATTAAACTATGAAATGTAAAATTTGTCAATCCGACTCCCGTACCTTCGCTCAGGCGAAAATCCTGAATAAATATAATATTACCTATTTTCAGTGTCCGAATTGTCGATTTGTCCAAACCGAGGAGCCTTATTGGTTAAATGAAGCTTACTCTAGCGCGATCGCGCCCAATGATGATGGATTAGTTTTCCGAAATTTAATGTTATCTCAAATAACGGGTAAAATTATCAATAAATTTTTTCATCCCAATGGTAAATTTCTGGACTATGGTGGAGGTTATGGTTTATTTGTGCGATTAATGCGAGATATTAGATTTCAATTTGATTGGTATGATAAATTTTGTCAAAATCTCTTGGCTCCCGAATTTACTCTGCAAAATCAGCCCTATGAATTAGTCACCGCGTTTGAATTATTTGAACATTTTATTAATCCCCTAGAAGAAATTAGTAATATTCTCAAATTTTCCCGTAATATTTTATTCAGTACCGAATTACTACCCGCCGATAATCCCCAACCGGAACAATGGTGGTATTATGCCCTTAATCAAGGTCAACATATCTCATTTTTCACCCCAGAATCTTTATCAATAATCGCCGTTAAATTGAACTTAAATTGTTATTCTAATGGCTCATCGCTTCATTTATTGACTGACAAAATAATCACCCCAGAAGACTTTGCTAATACGACTCAATATCATGCCGAAAAAATGCGAAATGATTTAGCAAAAACCCGAAGTTATTTACAACTTTTTCATCAATTAGCATCTGAAAAATCAGTGAAATCGCCTGTGAATGAATCCAATAATATTGAGTTAATAAATCCCGTTATGGGTATTAATATAGCTGGTTATGTTAATGGAGAATTTGGGATTGGAGAAGGTGTTAGGGCAAATATTCGCTCTATAGAAGCGGCACAAATTCCCTTTGTTATTAATAATTTCACCCAGAGTCCACATCGGAAATCTGATACCACTTATCAACATTTCTCTGAGAAAAATCCCTATCCGATTAATTTGATTCAAGTGAATGCCGATGAGGTGAAAAATTTTATTAAAGTAGTAGGAAAAGACTATCTAAAAGGACGATATAATATTGGATTTTGGGCCTGGGAACTGCCCCATTTCCCCCCCCAATGGGCTGAGGCTTTTTCTTGGTTTAATGAAATTTGGACTTATAGTAATTATTGTGCCGACGCGATCGCGCCTATCTCCCCCATTCCTGTAATTAAGGTAATGCCCAGCATATCTCTTCCCCTTCCCGAAATTGATCGAGAAGCCTTAGACTTACCCAAAGATAAGTTTATATTTTTGTTTATCTTCGACTTTTTGAGTCGTGTGGAAAGAAAAAATCCAGAGGGGGTAATAGCCGCCTTTAAACAAGCCTTTGGAGACAAACCCGAAAAGGTTTTACTTGTGATAAAATCTTCTAATTCTCAGGCTTGTCCCCCAGCGCGATCGCGTCTTCACGAGTTAATCGCATCCCATCCGGCTATCAAACATATAGAAGGTTATTTATCCAAAGCCGAAGTTAATGGTTTATTATATAATTGTGATTGTTATGTATCCCTACATCGCGCGGAGGGATTTGGTTTAACAATGGCAGAAGCCATGTATTATAAAAAACCCGTAATTGCTACAGCCTATTCATCAAATCAAGAGTTTATGAATATTGGCAATAGTTTTTTAGTAAGATATGATTTACAGAAATTAGAAAACGATTACGGTCCCTATAAAAAAGGAAATATTTGGGCTAATCCCCATATCGATCATGCCGCGTATTTAATGCGATATGTTTTGGATAATTATGAATACTCCAAACAAATAGGAAACAAGGGGGGCGCAACCATTCGCACATTATTGAGTCCCCAAGTGAGAGGGCAACAAATTCAAACTCGTTTACAAACAATTATGAATCAAATTAATCATACACCAACCACAGAGGAGCGCGTACTTTTTACCATTCCTCAGTCATCAACACCAGAAACCCTAGAAAAACCCCTCGTCAGTATTTGTATCCCTACCTATAACGGTGAAGCCTTTTTAGAAGACGCGATCGCGAGTGCATTAGCACAAACCTATCCCAATTTAGAAATAATTATATCCGATGATGGTTCCACAGACAAAACAGTAGAAATCGCCCAAACTTGTCTGGAGAAAACCGCCTTAAATTATCGCATAATTTTACATCGAAACTATGGATTATCACAAAATTGGAATTTCTGCATTTCTCAAGCCCAAGGAAAATATATTAAATTTCTCTTTCAAGATGATTTACTAGAAACAGACTGTATCGAAAAAATGGTAAATTTAGCCGAAAAAGACACCAAAATTGGGCTAGTATTTTCTCCCAGAGACATCATAATTGCCCAAGGAGAAGAGTCAAACCCCCTCTTTCAAAGCGCATTTAGAGCCATTCGAGAATTATATAAAAGTTGGTCAAATTTAAAAGAAATTCAAGGGGGGAGAGAATTGTTATTAGATCCCAATTTCCTGAAAAATCCTCTTAATAAAATCGGCGAACCCAGTACCGTATTAATTCGCCGAGAAGTATTTAATCAAATCGGTTTATTTGATTCCAGTCTCTCTCAACTTGTTGATGTAGATATGTGGTTTCGCATTATGGGAAACTATAAAATAGGTTTTATTTCTCAACAATTATCGACTTTGCGAATCCATAGTGGACAACAAACGTGGAAAAATTTTGCCTCCGGTGAAAATAAGCAAGATATTGGCAGACTTTATGGGAAAATGTTAAATCATTCGAGTTATCATTTTCTCCCCTCCGAAATTCAGGAATCTCTCCGCGACAAACTCCAATTTCAAGGAGAATTATCTTTCTCAGAAATTTTACAGTCTATTGGGGAATATAAAAAACATCCCCTGAATCAATCAGTGGTAACGAAACTACAAAACTTGCGACAAAAATTCGCGGTAAAGTGCCTAAATATCACTAAAATCGAAGAGATGGAAGCTTCTTATTTAGGTAATTTTGGCAAAGTTTATCAATGTCTTCTCCATAGTGGTATTAAAGATGAAATCTTAAGGGATGACGAAAAAGATTTTATGAATAAAATTCGTCAAGATGTCTCATCAATTAACGAGATTCCCCTTCTCATTCGTTATTATCTCGCGTTTCGTCTTTATGGTTATGCTTATCAGTTACCTGTGATATATCAAAGTGCAATTATTCCTAAGTGGTATCTGGAGTTTTTTTTAAATTTCTTAGTAGAAAAACCTCGTTTTTGGCAAAACCAGGGAGAATCAGAAAAATATTTTATCTATATTAAGGGATTGATAGATTATGTCTATCATCAAACTATAATCATTAAAGAGTCATCGCCTTTTTGGTTGGATTCCGCGTATAAAATCACACAAAGAATCAATAAATTATCTTTACTCAATAATAGTTTCCTCTTGAAAGATATTTTTCAAAAAAATTCCGATATTC
>JBEDKD010000422.1:0-12975 GCA_041172365.1 Cyanobacteriota bacterium
CCCTACAGAGATAATAGGGTGGGGATGGGGCGTTTTTTTGTCCTAACCGTCTTGGCGGGTGCTATATATAAAGTAAAAGGGAATTTCTGGAGACTTCTATTATTATTTGAGTCGTCTTTAGAGGACTTCAGCTATTAGCCTGGGCCGAGATTCCCTGGTGGGTTGTCGAAGAATGAAACAACCCTGCAACCCAATCCAGTCGATATTTCCGATGGTGACTCTAAAGAGGAGAATTAGGAGTATTAGGAGTATTAGAAGTATTAGGAGTATTAGAAGTATTAGGAGTATTAGAAGTATTAGAAGTATTAGGAGTATTTGTTGTCGCGGGTGCGGCTTCAATACGATCTTCTTTTCTTGGTTTTTCTACGGGTTGCGGATTGAGAGAGGCTTGCCAAGATTGTAATTTACTTTGGGCTTGGGCGTAAGCACTACTTCCGGGGGGAATTTTCTGTAAAATCCCGATCGCGTTTTGTAAATTCCCATCAGATTGTTGTAAGGCTAAAGTTAAAAGTTGTTGACTCCACTCATTAATCGCGTCATCAGCTTTCCAACGTAGGGAACTGGAAACAGGGACTTTACTGGCTAACATAATCGCGCTTTCTAAGGCATCAGGAGTACCCCCTGCGGCAGCTTGACGAGCATTTTTTAAATTTTGCTCGGAACTTAATAAAGCCTCCCATTTTTCGATTTTTTGACGTGCTTCTGCATAGAAAAATCTTCCGGGTGTAATGCGTTGGGCCGCCGCGATCGCGGAATCATAATTACCATTATTAGCCAATTGTACCGCTTGATCTAAATAAGGTTGATCTTGCATTTTTTGACTTCTTTCAGTCCAACTTTGAATGCGATTTTGGGCTTCTTGATAAAGACTTCTGCCCGATCCAATTTTTCTCACTTCTCGGATCGCGGCTTCTAAAGCAACCGTATTACCCCCTAAGGCTAATTGATCCGCCCGTTGTAAATAAGGTTGATCTTCTAATAATTCCAGTTGACGAGTCCATTTGGTTAATTCCCCTTGGGCTTCTTTACCACGGGGATTTGAGGATGGAATTGTTTGTAATTGCCCAATCGCGCCTCTCAATTCATTCACTCCCCCTCGTTGAGCTAAACGACGGGCACTATCGAGGGTTTTGATATCAGCCACTTCCTCTTGCCAACGATTGACTAAATCTTGGGCTTTAGTATACAAAGGACGATTTTCGGGTAATTTTTTCAACAGCGCGATCGCGCCTTCCAAAGACTTAACATCATTAGGAGTAATTTGAGAAGTGGTCCGCGCCATCATCCCCAAATCATCCACCTCTTCATTTAACTGAGCACTCTCAGGAATTTTACTCGCGATTTCTAAACCCTCTTGCCATTTTCCTGCCTGTACTCTTCCGTAGGCAATATCAAGAATTTTATTGGCAAAATTCTTGATTTCTTTCATCGCGGCCTCATGGAGATAACTATTCGGTTGTATTGTCTCTAATGACTTAATCGCCTTTAATAAATTATCCAAACTGCCATCTTCACCGAGACTACGAGCTTTAGCTAATTTATTGCCATCATTACGCGCCCCTTGAATACGATTAGTGAGTTCATTATATTTTGTTGTCGCCCAATAATTATTAGGAACATCTAATAATTTGGTCGTTTCATGAAACGCGTTAGTCCATTTTTCTTGACGTAACAAATCTTCCGCGGTTCGATAAATTTTGTCCGCGTCATCCCAAATTGATTTCCATTCCTTTGTCTGTTTTTGCACTTCAGTATAAACAGGTACATTATCAGGAATTTTATCGGCTAACGCGAGGGCTTCGGCAATTTTCCCCTCTTGAAACGCGCCTTCTCCTAATTTGAGAATAGCTTGGGACCAGTTGCCAATTTTATGATTAATATCCGCTCGTAAGGGATGATCTTGGGGTAATTCGTTAACAAGAGCAATAGCTTTAAGGAGATCCTCTAGGGTTTCCTTATTCGCGGTTAAGTCCGCACAATAGAGACGTAGAGACGCGGACGCGGTAGGCCAAAAAACATTGGGACAGTCGGGCACCGATGGCAGACGTAACAGAATCAGAATCGCGATCGCCGCGGCACTACTGGGAAGTAGTACCATGAGACCAACTAAAAGAGGTAATTTCGGCACTGAGAGGGGTTCCGACTCAGTTTCCTCTGGATTTCGACGCAGAAACCCGGGTAGTTTTTGCCTCCAAGATAGCTCACTCTCATCTATTCCCATGCGAAGAGCCAGCTCCCGTCGTCGTTGGGCACGCGAAAGGCGACGGCCTTCACTTACAGGCACAATCGCGCTATTTTCCTGAAGTAATGACTTCTGGGATCGTGAACTCTGGGATGTTTCTGGCTCTTCACTCATAATCTTTCTACCAAAAGTTTTCTGTAGGGAAACGGCACTGCCGTTTCCTTTCTGTGGGGACACCGCACTGCCGTTTCCTTTCTGTGGGGACACCGCACTGCTGTTTCCTTTCTGTGGGGACACAGCAGTGCCGTTTCCTTTCTGTGGGGACACCGCACTGCCGTTTCCGTACCGCGTACCTCAGACAATTTAAAACGGGTATAGATCAAAAAGCATTATTTCTGATCATATTCATATTCTGCGCGTAAGTCCTGTTTAGCATACCTTATTACCCATTGAGAAGATTAAGCGGCAGAAGATTCGCGTAAATCACCGATTAATTTGCCCAGTTGATCAGGATTCGCGTGATAAACTGTATTGCAAAAATGACAAGTCGCTTCCGCGCCATGATCTTTTTCGATCATATCTTGGAGTTCCGCTTCTCCTAGTATTTTTAATGCACCCAGGACGCGATCAAACGAACAACCACAATTAAAGCGTAATTGTTTGACATCGGGGAGAATTTGTAAACCCATGTCTCCTAAGAGATGTTCAAAAATCTCCTCTAAACTTTTGCCCGATCGCAATAAAGAAGTAAACCCAGATATTCCCATAATACGAGATTCCAGGGTTTGCACTAAAGTCGGATCGCCAATATCGGCTAACCACTGATCAAAAACATCCTGTAAAGTTCTCCCTGAATATAGGGAAGGGGAAAAGCCGGATAATTCTGCCATTTTTGATTCTGGACTTTGGGCTTTGGGATTATTATGAGTGACTTCTGGCAAAATTTGTAATAATAATCCTCCAGCCGCCTTCACTCCTTCTGTGGTGATAAATTCACCCACAATCACCGCGGATGGAGTTTGTTCAGAAGTCGCGAGGTAATGGGTAATATCTTCGCCAATTTCTCCAGAGACGAGTTCAACGGTACTGGAATAGGGAGTCCCCTGCCCCACATCGCGACGGACGTGAAAATAGCCTTTTTTTCCTACAGCTTCCGCGACGTTTAATTTGCCATCGAGGGTGAGGGGTAATTCGATATCGGGGTTATCGACATAACCGCGTACAGTGCCATCTAAACCCGCGTCAATGTGAATACTACCCAAGGGACCCTCCCCTTGAATATTGACATTGACTCGCGATCGTCTGGCCTTCATATTAGACGCGAGCAACAGTCCCGCGGTCATGGCACGGGCTAACGCGGCACTAGCTACATAGGAAAGCTTATGTCGTTTTCGGGCTTCTTGCGCGAGATTGGTGGTGATGACTCCTACGACTCTGATTCCACCATCCATCGCGGTAGCGCGTACTAATTGATCGCCCATGACCCCTCCTTTACACATTTCTTAACAGTTCTAATCTTTTCTTATTTTAGGGGTGTCTGGGTGATCTCGCTCCCTCACCCCTCACCCTTCCTCTCAGGAGTTTTGGATAGTTTATCTCCCCCTTCACCTCAGATGAGAAGGGGTTAGGGGATGTTTCTGAGAGAATTTTTGCGATCTTCTTGTCATTTGTCAAGATTTCTTGATATAAATAGATGAGAGACTAAGGGTTTATTATGAAATTTTGTAACATTTTACAATAAACTCAAGGAATGGTAAAATAGAATACAGAAACCTATAAAGGTTTTAAACAAACGCGGTGTCAATCCGAACTTTAGTAAAAGTCCCCTAACCAGAAAAGGAGAAACAATATGAGACAAACTTATCGTGGCATTACCCAAGACAAGGAACTCCCTACCATTGAGATGATGGAAGGGCCTGTAGGGGGCAAATATCGGGGCAACGCGTGGACTTACAGTTACCCAAGACATATCCCCACTCCTGAAGCAACGGCTCCTTTGAAGTATCGGGGGGTGAGTTACCAGAAAGCGGAAACTCACTCAGAAGTGATCGAAGCCTCTTTTGTCAAGGAGCCGACACCACGCCCCTCTCCTTTACCTTTCCCGGTTAAGGAAAAAAGTTTGATTGATGAAGTGAGTAAACGGCCGATCGCGCTCGAATCCTCCCATATTCACAAGGCGAATATTTGTAGTTTGTTGGAGCGTCGGTTACATTCAGCCAGAGTGAGAGGGGATAATAACCTGATCCATTTATTAGAAAGAGAAGCCGCGCAGTTAATCTGCGGGTAAACAAAAAAAAACTCGTTTCCTCAGAAGCGGGGTTTTTTGTCGGAGATTCGTAGGTTGGGTTGAGGCCCGCGTGGGGTGCGCGTGGAGCAAAACCCAACATCTTCGTTAGAAATCTCCAAAAACGACTGTAGGGTAGGCTAACCCTGCCTTTGATATGATTTTTAGGAGATTTCTGTTGGGTTAAGTATCGCTCAACCCAACCTACAAAAAATGGCGCAGGTATTGAACAAAAAACCTCGTTTCCTTAGAAGCGGGGTTTTTTGTCGGAGGTTTGTCCCTTGTCGAATAGACAAACAGGCTATAGTCTGTTTAGATTGGTAGGCAAAATTGCATTCATTAGGTACTCAAGTATGAAAAGATCCATTGCCCTCTCCCTCTGTAGCGCCCTTGTTTTAGGCACTTCCGCGGGTTTTTTCTGGAAACCAACTCCCGCTCATGCTGATTCGGCGATTCCTTCTTGTATCCCCCCGGTGCCGAAAATGGTTCCCGACAAAAGAATTGTTCTCAAGTATGGGGCTTTGGCTCAGTCTATCTGTTTGAGTGATCTGGAAAATTTTGTGAAACCCAAGGGTTACACCTCTCCAGTGCTCCATACGATTTTAGGTGCGACGAAGATCAAACCGGATCAAGCCCGTGGTTTAATGACTTTGGAAGTCGGTATGAATCTTGTCCCTCTGAGCAACTTCCTCTACAGTAAAGTCGGAGAAGAAGCCCTCACCGCGATCGCGGATACTCTGCAAACGCGTGGTAATTACGATAGCAAAAAGGCTTTAAGAGCCGCGTTGGTACTCGCGGCTACGGATAATAAGGTTTCGGTTTTAGAAATTCTGCAAAATTATCCGACTTGGCAAATGGATGTAGAATTGGCCAATCTTGGCAAAACTGTTGAGCAATTACAAGGTTTAGCCAGCACTTTACAAAACCTCAAGTAAAAATCCTAAACTCCCGATCAAAAGTCGGGAGTTTAGCCTGAGTTTTTTTCACTGGGATTAATTATTGACGGCTTCGAGATATTGACTATCCATTAAAAAGGTGGCCTTGGCAAAGCGCAGGGCCAAATATCCCCCCGGACGTCGATCTAATATTATCCCTTCTTCTCCTAGACAAATAAGGTTTGGTGGCCGTAACATGGGCATGGGATCGGCGGTTTTGAGATAGGGAGGCAAGGTTTTGACTCGCACTTTTTGACCGATCGCGAATTGTTCCATAGAATTCTGTCAGAAATAATAATTAAATCAAGTGTAGTGGACATGGGCAACCTGTTCCAAAGCCTCCTCATCGAGTTCCCCTGTCGGCGGCACTCGTTTCTTTGCAGGCTGATGCCTTCTTTGCCTGATCGGGCTGTGGTGACTTTTTCTCGCCAAGGGGAGCATCTCCTCAATCTAAATTGGCAGTGGGAGCGTCTCGCTCCCTATTAGATAGACGTCCGATGCTCCGCACAGGCTACGCCAACCCACTACAGTTTCTTTTTGTGTTCTCCTCTGGGGGATTGTCAACCCTTACGCAAGCCGTTTTGACAACGTTTATTAAAACTACATATTTGGTGATGTTTTATTAAGTTTAGTTAAATTTTCATCGAGTTTTTCTGTTGTGAATGAGAAGGGAGGGACTGATGAAGGTTTGACTGATGAGCGTTTGACTGATGAGCGGTGAACTTAGTAGCATCGAGATTTCTTGCCGTGGGGTAAAAGTTTCGAGGAATGCACCGACAACTATCGGGGCTTTCTCACGACATTTTTGCTAAAATAAATAATATAAGTAATTAGGCCTCTCACACAACCCACGCCCTCTTTCAACCCTAAACCCCTATGGAAACAGGCCTCTTCGTCTCAGGATGGTTTCGCCCTCAAAAGCCCTTAGTTTTACTGACTCTTTTAGGGTGTATCGCGACTGAAATGCTTATGGGCGGAACACCCGCGTTAGTGGAACCGAGCCCCACCGCGATCGCGGTTCCTCCTTCCACTTCATCCACTTTAGTCAAAGAGAATCCATCCCAAGTAGAAATAACACAACCCCGTAAACCGAGCGATCCGTTAAATAGTCCCCATCCCATTCCTTGGGAATGGATTTTGCGGACACACGCGGAAGTGAGCGAAACCAAAGGAGTCGGGGTGCGATATTATCGTACTCCTTTCTTACTCTCTCCTGATGGTGTTTATGCAGCCTATACTCGTGTCACTTTGCAAGTGAAACCGGAATTATTCCGCTCACAAGTGAGCAGTGTCATGTTTGTGAAAAATCTGAAAACGGGAGAATTACGAACCATTACCCCCACTTCTCCCATTGGTACACAAAGTGAGATAAATCAACCAGGGACGATCGCGATTTTAATGCCCGTATCTTGGAATGAAAATAGTCAACAGCTTTTAGCCAGAGAATTTGAAGCCATTTTTAGTACATCAGATATGACGGATTATGCCCTAATTTGGGACCGTCAACAAAATCGTACCATATTTGTCAAGCCTTCGGACACAGCCTATACCCACGCGGTGTTATTGGGATGGAGTAAGGTATCTCCGGGTGCGGTTTTATTTCGTGCCGGAAATATCGGCGAACGAAATTGGCGATTATTGTCCGTGGATATGGAAGGAAAAACGATCGCGATTAAAGAAGATGAACCTTTAGTCTTTGGCAGTGAAGTGAAGAATGTTTGGAATCGCCCCCAAACGAATTTTTAGATGTTAAATTTTCCTCAGAAAGGGCAAAAATAACCCGGTTTCTTAAAAAAACTGGGTTTTTCCATATCCTGTTAAATATGAGGAGATAATATTTACTTAATTTTGAGGCGATTAGGTACAATTACTTTTATCAGTGCCAATCAGCCTAGTCCCCATAAACCCAAACCCGATTGATATCAACATCTATATATGGAAAAAATCTTAATTGTCGATGACGAACCGGATTGTCAAAGCGTGTTGGCAATGTTTCTTGAAGGTGAAGGATATCAGATTGAATCCGCGAACTCTGGTATCGAAGCTCTTACCCAGTTTAAAGAAAACCCCCCGGATCTTGTTATTTCTGATATCGTCATGCCACAAATGGACGGATTGGAGTTATGTCGTCGTTTGCGCGCTTCCCGTTTGGGTCAATTAATTCCCTTTATCTTTTTATCAGGCCAAGGGGAACTGGAATCACGCATTGAAGGCTACGCGATCGGTGCTGATGATTATCTCGTCAAACCCTTTGAACCCGAAGAGATACTCGCGAAAATCAAAGCACAATTAGACCGCAGTCATCGTATCCATAATGAGATTATTAGACTCCTCTATTCGGAGCAGGAAGCAGAAGAAGTCTCCCCAGCCCCAACCATCCCTACTCCTCCTCCACCTCTACCCTTAACACCCGCGGAAGAACGAGTCTTCTGGGAAGTGATTCAGGGATATACCAATAAACAAATCAGCGATCGCCTCTTTATTAGTCCCCGCACGGTCCAAGCCCATTTAAGCAGTATTTTTGGTAAACTACAACTGGAAAACCGAGCCCAACTGATTCATTTTGCAATGGATCGCGGCTATCGACTCCCCGCGGAAACTCCCTTCCCAACCACAAACTAGATCATTGTTTCCATCACACAAACTCTTGGCGCAAAATAGAGTCCCCATCCTCAATCCCCAAGGCCATGATATTTCTTCATATTAAGCCATTATACTTAGTCTAATTAAGTTAAAGGGAGTATGGCAAGAATCACTGATTACTAGAACATGGGCCCAGAAGCGATGATCGTAGGAACTTCTGATTTCATCATATAATGTACAGTTATGAAAAACTCGGTTTCCTGAAAAAAACGGGTTTAAACTGACAATAACCTTTCTGGATATTTTTATGAACACTTCTATTCCTGATGATTATAGTTGCATTGAAAACGCGATCGCGCGCGATCCCCTCATCGTGTCCCCAGAAACTCCCGTCATTGACGCGATATCTGCCATGAATCGCGATCGAAGTAACTATGTCTTAATTATGGAAAAAGAAAAATTATTAGGAATTTTTACAGAACGTGATGTTGTCAAATTAACCGACTTAGAGATGTCCCTGGGAAAAATTTCCATATCCCAAGTAATGACTCAGAAGTTAATTACACTTCCCCTCGATCAAGTCCGCGATATCTTTTCCCTTTTATCATTCTTACGTTCCTCCAAAATTCGCCACCTTCCTATTTTAGATAAAGAGCAAAAAGTGATCGGTGTCATTACCCCAGAAAGTGTGCGACAACTCCTCAAACCCGCGGATCTATTACAAATGCGTCGCATTGGCGAAATTATGGTCAAAAAAGTAATGACCGCACCGAGCAACGCGACCCTTTTTGCCATCACCCAGTTGATGAAAATTTATCATAAAAGTTGTATTGTCATTTGTCAATCCCCCACAGAAGCAGAATCACTCTCCGAACAAAAAAGCCAAATTCCCCTAGGTATTATTAGCGAAAAAGATATTGTCAAATTTCAAGCTAATCACTTCGACTTTGAAAAAACAACAGCCGAATCCGTAATGACAACCCCCGTATTAAAAGCCAATTTAAACATGACACTATGGCAAGCTCACGAGATTATGCAAAAACATAAAATTCGCCGTTTAGTGATTGTAGATGATCAGGGATATTTAGCAGGACTTGTGACTCAAAGTACCCTATTGTACGCGTTAGATCCCGTGGAAATGTACACAACCGTTGAACTTTTACAACAAAGCATCTCGGAAAAAACTCAAGAATTACAACAAGTCAACGAACAAATGAAACAAACCCTTTCCCATCTCAAAGCGACTCAACAAGAATTAATACAAGCCGAAAAAATGGCGGCCCTTGGTCAACTGGTAGCAGGTGTAGCCCATGAAATTAATACCCCTTTAGCCGCGATTCGTTCTTCTGTCAAAAATATTACGGATTTTTTTCAAGAAAATCTTGTTGATTTCACCGTTTTTTGGCAAAATCTATCATTAGAAAATCAAGCTTATTTCTTAAATTTATTAAAACAAGTCAATCCCGCGACAGAAAATCTTTCGAGTAAGGAAAAAAGAAAACTTAATCGCCAATTAAAACAGAAACTTCAAGCAGAAAATATCACAGATTCAGAAAATCTTGCTAGTAACCTAGTTGATATTGGTGTTTATGAAAATATTGAATCCTTACTACCTTTTTTTAAATCCACCGACAGTCAAAATATTTTCAAGGTTGTTTATGATATTTCTAGTGTCCAGACAAGTGCTAATATTATTAGCACTGCCACAGAAAGAGCCGCCAAAATAGTTTTTGCTTTGAGAAATTATGCTCGTTATGATCAATTGGGTGAAAAAGTAGAATCCCATATAATCGAAGGGATAGAATTAATTTTAACCCTCTATCAAAATCTCTTAAAAAGAGGGGTAGAAGTTGTGAAAATTTATCAGGAAGATTTACCCAAAATCAAGTGTTATCCCGATGAACTTAGTCAAGTTTGGACGAATTTGATTCATAATGCCTTACAAGCCATGAATTGTCAGGGAGTTTTAACGATTGAAGTCAAACAAGAACAAGAAGATTTAATTGTAAAGTTTACCGATAGTGGTGACGGAATTTCACCGGAAATTCTCGATCGTATTTTTGAACCTTTCTTTACTACTAAGCCCCCGGGGGAAGGCAGTGGTTTAGGTTTAGATATTGTCAAAAAAATAATTGAGAAACACCAAGGAAAAATAGATGTCATCTCCGTCCCTGGAAAAACTACTTTTCAAGTTTTTCTGCCCATCAATACTTAAGATTTTTTGCTCTCATTTTCTCTGGTTTTATTCTCTATCACTTGATTTATTTTATAACTATGACAACCAACAGTCCGCCCCCGAACAAATCAAATATTATGGTGATTGATGATACTCCAGAAAATCTGCGTTTGTTCAAACTTCTCTTAACAAAAAAGGGGTATACGGTTCAAATTTTTGCCGATGGAGAATCCGCCATTGCTAGTGCGAAAGAGCAGCCACCACATTTGATTTTACTTGATATTAATATGCCTGGTTTAAATGGTTATCAAGTCTGTGAAAAACTCAAAGCTGATCATTTAACCTGTGATATTCCTGTCATTTTTATTAGTGCTTTAAATGAGGTATTTGATAAGGTTAAGGCTTTTCAAGTCGGGGGAGTTGATTATATTACTAAACCCTTTGATGTCGAGGAATTATTAGCTCGGATTAATACTCATTTATATTTACGGAATTTACAAGAGGATTTGCAAGAAAAAAATAAACAATTAGAACAAACTTTGCTGGAATTACAAAGAACACAAACACAATTGATTAATTCAGAAAAAATGGCGGCTCTTGGTCAACTTGTGGCGGGAATTGCCCATGAGTTAAACACTCCTTTTGGAGCCATTCGTGCTTCTATAGATATGATCGCGAATTTTGTTCAAAAAGGTCTATTTGAGCTATATAACTTTATGGAAAATCTCCCTAGAGAAAATCATCAAATATTTTGGGATATAGTTAATATTTCTGATGAAAAAAATATCTATGTTTCCACGAAAGAAATGCGGAATAATCGCAAAAAATTAGCCCAATTATTGAAAGAAAATGATATTGCAAATTATCAGGAACTTGCTGATATGTTGGCGGATATGAAAATTGATAGTTTAGAAGGTTTTTTGCCGTTATTAAGAGAGAATCAAGGAATTAAACTTTTTCAGAAAGCCTATGAAGTTTCTAATTTAAAAAGTAGTACAAATACGATCATAACGGCGACAGAAAAATCGGCTAAAGTGATCTATGCTTTGAAAGTTTATAATAATAAGGGAAGTTCTAAAAAACTTTGCCAAGGGAATATTATTGAGGGTATTGAAACGGTTTTAACGCTTTATACAAATTACTGGAAAAGGGGAATTAATTTGATTAAGGATTTCCCCGAAAATTTACCAGAAACTTGGTTTTATCCTGATGATTTACATCAAGTTTGGATTCATTTAATTCAAAATGCTTTACAAGCTATGAATTATCAGGGAACTTTGACGATAAAAATCTCAATCAAAGAGGAAAAGAATGTATGGGTAGAATTTACCGATAGTGGTGCGGGGATTAGTCCCGACATTCTTGCCCTAATTTTTGAGCCTTTTTTCTCTACTAAATCTTGTGGCGAAGGCAGTGGACTCGGATTGAATATTGTCAAAAAGATTATTGATAAACATCACGGAAAAATTGAAGTAGAAAGTGAACCCGGACAAACTACTTTTCGGATTATTTTGCCCGTCATTCTCACCCCACTCAACAACGAGATTTAGAGGATTGTAAACCTTTATTGAGTTTCCTAGACAAACATCAGGAAATTTAGTATAATATTCAAACAAGCCTGATGCCAAATCTTTCAGCCCATTATCAGTGCAATTATCTTTCCCCCCAAGCTTGGATTATGAATCCATTTCTCTCCCATAACTCCCATCCACAGATCGCGATCAGACCTTTACAATATCGTGATCTGGACACGATCGCGCCTCTATGTGAACCCATAACGGAAACGAGTTCTCCTCCCCAGGACCCCTCTCACCTAGAATTAGGACAACATTTACCACAAATTCGTCAGTGGTATGGATTGTTAAAATTCTTAAATTTATTTCCTAATCCCTGTCGATATCTCTTCCATAGTTTAGTGGCGGAAGATGGGGGAATAGTAAGGGGCGCGATTCAAGTTTCCCCTTTTAACCGCACTCGTAGCACTTGGCGCATTGATCGAGTGTTAATTGATACAATTGGTCGAAATAAAGGCATAGATTCCCAACTGTTGCGTCACTGCTTTGAAAGTATTTGGGAAGCACGCACTTGGTTATTAGAAGTCAATGTCAATGATACAGATTTATTAGCTCTTTATCGTCAAAATGGTTTTCAACCTTTAGCCCATAAGACTTATTGGTCGATCGCGCCCGAAAGACTAGAAGAAATCGCGAAATCCACTCCCGATCTACCGAATTTATTACCCGTGAGTAATGCGGATGCCCCTTTACTTTATCAATTAGATACAGTTTCGATGCCTCCCTTACTACGTCAAGTCTTCGATCGCCATCTCTGTGATTTTCAAACCAGTTTTATTAATGCTGTAATTGATAGCATTAAACAATGGTTAACTCAGACAGAAGTGATCAGTGGGTATGTGTTTGAACCCCAAAGAAAAGCCGCGATCGGTTATTTCCAAATGCAACTATCGCGAAAGGGAACTCATCCCCATATAGCCCAATTAACCGTTCATCCCGCGTGGACTTGGCTATATCCCGAACTGATGGCGCAGATGGCACGTCTCACACAAGATTTTCCATCCCAACCATTACATTTAACCTCCCGCGACTATCAACCGGAACGCGAAGCCTATTTAGAAGAAGTGGGAGCGCAACGTATCCACCATAGTTTATTAATGTCTCGTTCCGTTTGGCATAAACTCCGCGAATCAAAATCCGTATCCCTCGAAGGTTTACAACTATCGGATGTCTTACAAAGTTTCCAACCGACGCGTAAACCCATTCCCAGTCGGATGTCTTGGTTAGGGCCCGCCAACCCC
>JBEDKD010000423.1:0-6220 GCA_041172365.1 Cyanobacteriota bacterium
GCTCTTTTTTGGACTCACCATTGCCAGAAGTTGAAGGGGTAGCAGAACTACTGCTAGAACTACTACTGGAAGTCGGCTCTTTTTTGGACTCACCATTGCCAGAAGTTGAAGGGGTAGCAGAACTACTGCTAGAACTACTACTGGATGTCTGATCCGAAGTCACCTTGGGATCAGAATTGGTATTATTGTGAGAAGCTGTCACAGAAGGATCTGACTTGGGGGAGGGATCTGACTTGGGTGAAGACTCTTTACTTGAGGTATCAGCCGACGCATTGGTTTTGACAGCACCATCTGATGAGGCACTGGCTTCAGCACTAGCACTACTAGAAGTAGCCCCCGGAGTAACGGCTTCTTTCTGACTGCTACTGGTACTCGTTGGTGAAGTCGCCTGGGAGCTACTACTACTGCTTGCGCCTTGATCATCAACAGAAGACTGAGATTCACTACTGCTAACTGTCTGCCCGGAACCACCAACACTTGTCGTATTGGGAACAGAACTACTATTGTTACCTTGTAATGGTAATTGCCCTGGTATCTCCGTCGGTTGCTGTAAGGGGATAACGGGATTATTAGGAAAGTTGCTAGTATCCATTTTTATCTTTTCTCCTGCGAGAATACTCCCCACCTGTCCTGATTTTTGCAGATAACAAACCGTCCATAGGTAGAGAGGTAGGGCAGGGGATCTGCCTCTCCACGATTATGTTTTTTTGTGTTTGATAAATTTATTATTAATGAAAAAACACCAAGATCCACTCTCTTGATGTTAGTAGTCGGCTTCAAATCTATTAGTAGAATTGCACCGCCATGAGAGCAATGATTTTCTCTGTTGTTGAACTTCTTTGTGTTGGTAAAGCAAAATCTTAAAGAGTAAAAGCTACTTCACTCACTCCCTAGGGAAACTCAACTAGGTTGGGAGCAATTTTTCCCTTGGGCAAAATCGCGGCTCTGAGGTGAAAAGTTCAAGCTCCCCTACTTATACTTAAAAGAAGGTAGAGAAGGTGGAGTGTACGCGATCGCGACTCCCACAGTAGCACCAACCGCAACAGAACTACCATAGGGCAAAGATGCCGCAAAAGTTTTAGCCTCAGTAGCCGCCAACGCGTATGCACCTGCGGCCGAGGCGAAAGATCCCAGGTAAACTGAAGCACCACCGCCAATATCGCCGATTACTTCAGAGGGGCTTTCCAAGTAACTCAAATCAGCAATAATCATTTTATACTCCTTTTTCAACTGAAAGATTAAAGAGATATCTTTACAATAACAACGCGGATTCCAACTCGGTTGCCATTTTGGCAAATTTATTAGCGAGCGAGCGGCTGAATTTCAAGAACATTAATTAGACTTGCCATCACGACCATTGTTAAATTAAATAGGTCGAACTGAAAACTTATTTTCATATAAACACAGTTTTTTTTTATTTTTCAGCTTATTGTCGGAATTTCTAAGAGCATTAAAAGAAGATTTTACCTATTAATTTAACAAGTCTATAAGTCTATTTCAGGGTATGCTCTTATCACTGATTTTGCCGTATTCCTAGGCTAACCTAAATGGGTTGTGATCACTCACTCATTTAACTGGTTGCTCCCCCTAACCCCTTTTTTTTTTCTGGGGATTAGGGGGAGCAAACCCGCAAATTTTGTCACTGGCAACTTTTCTTAGTAGTAGTAGTATCCACCAGCAGTAGAAGATGCCCCACTACTGACTGTAGCAAAACCGTCGAATACCACAGCAGAAGCTTGAGTCTTAGCCGAGCTAGTGTTAGACTGACCATAATACCTATACCCGTAGTTTGAGCTAGAAGAAGTCTCAGCAGAGCTCTTAAGTGAACCCAGAAAACCAATTACAAACCCAGAACTCCCAGCCTGCGCCTGAGTTAAACCACCTTCGAGATTGGTTTCTTCAGAAATCATTTCAACGTGATTGAGGTCTTGGATCAACATGATTTTTTCTCCTTAATTATTTGAAGATATGGAATCAAAATTTTGAGTTTTAGAGTGGAATTAAAAAATAAGTGTCTTCCGGTTATTTCCCCAGATGTGTTTTGGGGAAATAACCCCAATTGTCGACCACTTATTGTCGTTATGTAACCCCATCTAATTACAGATTTGGGAGCCTTAGTCAACCCACCTAAATAGCTAGTGACAACTCATTGAGATCCTTGATTCCGCCAGCACCCTTTTCTCAGGGTATTAGATGGATCTAATGGGCAACTTTTGTTAATAGCAATTTGCGTTAGTAGGCCAAACTACTAGCCTGACTAATGACCTGGGCCGAACCAAACAATACTTGAGCCGAAGCTTTAGTCTGAGCCGAGCTAGTGTTATACGGACTATAATAATAATACCCGTAGTTTGAGCTAGAAGAAGTCGCAGCAAAGGTCTGAACTGAGCCCAAAAGAGCAGATACACTTCCAGCACTCCCAGCCTGCGCCTGAGTTAAACCACCTTCGAGATTGGTTTCTTCAGAAATCATTTCAACGTGATTGAGGTCTTGGATCAACATGATTTTTTCTCCTATGAAAGAGTAAATGAAAGAGGTAATATTTTTGTTCTTTTCTAGTCCAAGAATAGCTAACTTCACTATGGGTGTGTTGCCATTTTGGCAGTTTTTGTTTTTTTCGTAATTTCCTAATTGATGATAGGAAAAACTTGTTGTTCTGTAACTACTCTAGTCAGGAATGGTAGGGTTGTGTTGCCATTTTGGCAGATTCTTTTCTTTCTGTTTTGGCTTAACAACCTTGTTTCCTTTCATGTTTTTACTATAGCTAGGCTTTTTCCACCTATGTTGCCATTTTGGCAGAATTGTGGGAAATTCAATTAACTACCACACTGTACTAAGAGAAAACTATTAAGCAGAGCAAAGCCCGCGGATTATTAATAAAATTCCGCGGGTTTGAATTATTAGAGATATCAAAAGCTGCCAATTGGCTGTTTGGTTGCCGCTACTATATCAATATTCTTGGGAATTGTGTTGCCATTTTGGCAGTTTTTTGTCAGAATATAGATAGGCACAAAAAATCCCAGATAAATATAATAAAACGATCTATTTATCATATAAATGTAATATCTAAAATAGGAGCGATACACAAAAAGCCTTGTCCTCGGAGGGAACAAGGCTTTATTATTTTGTGGGGACACGGCAGTGCCATGTCCCTGTGCTTTATTATTTTTCAAATCGTCGGTGCAGAAGTTAAATTACACTTTTGCATCAACTTGGTTTACTGAAACCAATGGAATAGGCGTGTTTTAAACTCGGCAAAAAAACCAGGGGATGCAGAGGGTGTCCCAACATCGCCCTGAAGGCTATTATCATTAGATATCAAGAGATTCTCTACATCATCTTGATCTAAATAACCACCTGTCGCCGCCATCGCACGTTCATTGATGGTATCGAGATGGTCTAAATCAGTAATCTTACTTAATGCTGGTTGACGCTCATTACTACGCACCATCGGACAGACATGATTATTGCTTGACTTTTGGACTTGCATATTGTCCTTAATGAGTCGGTTATAGGTGCGATAGGGAATGTAGTCCAGGGGATTGTAACCTACATGGCGTAGCAAGAGAAAACAGGCCCATGAATACTTACCCGCGAGGATCGCGGTGACGATCTCATCTAATTGGTTTTGATTCAGAGAGGTCTGATCACGATTAGTGGAATAACGAAGGTTTGACATCATAGCTTTTGTCTCTCTAATAAGGTAAACAGAATCAATTATTTCTCGACAAAACCGAAGTGGCCCTTAAGAAGGGGGGCTTTTCAGGCTTTTCCCCTTTGTCCTCCCCTTGTTAAGGGCAGTGGGGGATATCGGGGCGAAGGGACTTGTCACCTGACGGTTTTTGTAACTAGCAACTTAAGTTACAAAGTCACGCCACCTTTTTGCAATTGCCGAATGGGATCGAGGAAGATATCCACGATTCGCCGTTGCCGAATCACAATGTCCGCGATCGCGGTTTGGCCGGCTTTAAATTTGACCTTTTGCTGGTTCGCGGTAACAAAATCCTGATTGAGGGATACTTCTACCCGATAAACAGCCCCTAGACGTTCATCGGGTTTCGTATCCGGGGAAATTGAAATCACCTTACCAGTCACTACCCCATACTCCTGATAGGGGAAGGCCTCGAATTTAAGCTGCACAGTCATCCCGTTTTTCACAAACCCCGCCTCATGGTTGGGCAAAGTCGCCTGAAGAATAAGGGGGGTATGATTCGGCGCGATTTCGGCAATAGTTTGACCAGGTTGTACGACTTCTCCTGTGTTGCGGACGTTGAGGGATGAGATCACCCCATCAACGGGAGCATACAGAAATCTTTGTTTCAGTTTGGTTTGGGCTTGCGCTAACAACGATCGCGTTTCGGCAATTTTCGCCTTGAGTTGTGTCAATTCCACTTCCAATTGCTGAATTTTTTGTTGTTGCTCTAACTCCGTTTGACTCGCTTCCGCGTGTTTCTGGTTAAGTTCCGCGTGTAAACGGTTCAGTTGTGTCTGATGTTCGGAAAGTAAACCCTGACTTTTGATAATGGCATTTTGCCGATCGCGCAAAGTTTGTTCGACTTCAAATAACCGTTCTTTAGTTTGAGTAGAGTCAGTCAATTGAGTCCGAAGGATGGTATTTTGCCGATCACGAATTGATTGAGAAGCCTCAAACTGACGTTCTTTCGTTTGAATTTCTTCTCCTAATTGAGCTCTGACGATCGCCTGTTTACTCATCCGCAAATCCTTTTCTGCGGTGTTAAGCATTTCCTGAGAAATAGCACCTTCTTCTACGAGGGGTTGGAGACGATCCACCCGTTCCTGATTTGCTTCTACCTCTGTTTGTAATTGTTTCAAGAGTTCCTGAGTTTTACTCGGTAAAGTCGCGAAATTTTGCGATCGCGTTTCTTGCTCTTTCACATCTGTCTGTAATTGGGTAACTAACTGGGCAGTCTGCTGTATAAGAGGTTGCAGACGTTGAGCGCGTTCTTCTTGAGCCTTGACATCTGTTTTTAATTGTTCTAATAGGGAGTTTTCTGTGTCGATATTGGCTTGAACTCCCGCGATCGTTGCCAGTTGTCCTTGACTCTGGGCGGCAAAAATCGCCTTTTTGGTGTTAAGTTCCAAATGAGTCCGATCTAAGATACTCAGGGTTTGAGTCAGTTGTAACTGATAAGAATCCAACATTTTTTCCAGTCGTTCCACTTCACTAGAAGCCAGATTGGGATCAAGTTCTGCTAACAATTGACCCCCTTTTACGGAGTCTCCTTCTTTCACCGAGAGATGCACAACTTTTCCCGTTTCAGTAGGGTGAATTTTATAAACTTCCCCTTTGGGAACCAAACGACCTTGGGCATGGCCCACTTCATCAATTTTGCCAAAGGTTGCCCACGCGCCAAAGGCTAGGGTAAAGGCGATACCTCCTGCAATCAAGAAATGAGGAAGAGAAACAGGGGGTTGATCTAATACAGTTTGTAAAGAAGGGGACCATGCTTGAGTTCTCCCAGAAGGCACTCTCGAAGGTAACGCGATCGGAGTCGTTTGCACAGGTTTTGTCTCTGTGGTTCGGCCGTGCTCACTAACCATCGGTTGAACTCTCGATGTCACACCGCCATAAACTCGCGTTGCGACTTCCTCCGAAACCTTCATTGTGTTGTTAGCATCATTAGATATCATGGCGTTTAAATTTGAGATTAGTGATTAGTGATTAGTGATTGGGGATTTGTGATTGGGGATTTGTGATGGGAGATTTGTGATGGGGGATTTGTGATGGGGGATTTGTGATGGGAGATTTGTGATTAGTGAATTGGGATTTATGAATTGGGATTTATGAATTGGGATTTGTGATTGGGGATTAAGTGTTAGGTTTTCACCTTCTCACCTTCTTCCCTCTTCCTTCTTCCTTCTTCCCTCTTCCTTCTTCCTTCTTCCCTCTTCCTTCTTCCCTCTTCCCTCTTCCCTCTTCCTTCTTCCTTCTTCCTTCTTCCTTCCTTCTAAAGATTGAGTTGTTGTTGAGCGAGATGAAAATAAAGACCACGTTGTGCCATTAATTGCTCATGGTTGCCCTCTTCGACCAGAATGCCTCGATCTAACACTAAAATCAAATCAGCATTCCGTACTGTGGAGAGACGATGGGCAATAATAAAGGTGGTACGATCGCGACTAATTCGGGCTAAATTTTGTTGAAATCTACGCTCGGATTCGGTATCTAAAGAAGAGGTGGCTTCATCTAAAAGCAAAATCC
>JBEDKD010000424.1:0-3686 GCA_041172365.1 Cyanobacteriota bacterium
GATGATAAATTATCGGTTTTGAGCAATAGATTCTTTGCCCGAATGCTATGCGCTACATACAGGCTCCCCCAACTACTACAAAAATGGGATTATCCCTCTGCTGGTGGTTTATTACTTCTTCCTTCTTCCTTCCTTCCTCCTTCCTTCTTCCCTCTTCCTTCTTCCTTCTTCCTTCTTCCCTATTCCCTATTCCCTATTCCCTTTAATTAGATGGACAGCCTTTTTGAGAAAAAGAGCCATCTGGCATCGTTGTTTCACATAAAATCGCTGTAGAAAGATTGACATTACTGAGATTAGCACCACTCAAATTGGCTTTTGACAAATTAGTATTGTCGAGAATCGCATCGGTCAAATCTGCGTTAATAAGATTAACACCTACAAGATTTGTTCCTGTTAAGTGCGCCTTTTTTAAATTAGCACCACTGAGATTTGCACCACTCAAATTGGCGATGTTTAAATTCACATCTTGTAAGATGGCATTGCTTAAATCTGTATTACTTAAATCTGCTTTATATAGATTAACCTCTTGGAGATTGGCATTAATTAACTTTACTCCCTTAAAGTTAACTTTTCCTAAACTCGCTTTATAAAGATTCGCACTGGTTAAATTGGCACCACTCAGATTACTTTCGATCATATTTGCATTACTTAAATCGGCTTCTGTTAGGTTAGCATTAGTGAAATTTGCTTGATAAAGTTGCGCTCCTTGTAAGTTAGCATTAGATAAATTTGCTGTCATTAAGTTAGCTTTATAGAGATTGGCACGGGTTAAAATTGCCTTGATTAAAACCGCGTTATTTAAGATTGATTCCTGTAAGTTAGCTTCATAGAGATTTACTTCTGTTAAGTCACAATTGGGACAGTTTTTGGTTTCTAATAACTGTTGTGCGGTTTTGGGATCAAACGCGAGGAGGGGACTGGTTAATCCGAAGAACGCGATCGCGATACCTGTTACTAAGTTTTGATATTTCATAAATTGTGAATGGGTAATGGGTAATGGGGAATGGTGAATGGGGAATGGGGAATGGTGAATGGGGAATGGTGAATAGGGAATGGGGTATCGGAAATAAAATTGTAATGATAATTAATTATAACGGGTAAAAAGTGATGTTCGAGAGGAAATAATGTCTTGATGTTGTTAGCTCATGGTGTTATTGTAGTTGTATTTTTTTTGAACCACAAAGGCACAGAGGACACAAAGGAAAGAAAAGAAAGAGAAAGAGTCGATGGGACTTCTTTTTAGGGGAGTTTACCAGGATATTCAAAATAAGATAAACTGAATACAGGTGAAAGAGTCCGTAGTGATGTAGCCCTGATAAAGGGGGTATATTATAGCATAGTTTTTGCCCACTTGTCTGATATATTTGAGGGGTGGAGATGCTCCCCCCCTGGGAAATTATGGCTTTGATGTCATTGACTATTAGACATCTGCGAAAAATTAGATCAAAGGCAGGGTTAGCCTACCCTACAGTAGTTTGAGGAGATGTCTATTTATGTTTGATTATATCACTTTTGAGGGCTATTGATGGGACGAGAATGGCTTGAGCTTACTGCGATTTTGGCCCTAACTCCGATGACAAAGCCCTTTGGCAATTCTAAATCTGAAATTCAGGGGCTTGGCTTATCGGTCTTTTTGTTTGTACAATGAAGGGAAACAAGGGATAATCTTATGACGGTTCGTAAGGATACCATATTTGAACGATTTTTAGCCCCTGTATTTCGCTTTGTCCTCGATGACGAGGCGATGGTACGTCTTTATAAAAGTACCGATTGGGAGCGAGAGCGCGATCGCTTCCTTAATCCCTCTGTGGTTTATCCCGATTACTACAGTAATCAAAATTTTCATGGCATTGAAGGGGGTTATCTTAACCCGAATGCCGCGGTTTCTTACGATCCTTTTACTCAGTATGTGCTTCCTCCCAGTGAAGAATTAGTCCGTCAGGGGCTTATTAATGGGATAAAATGTCAACCACGTCGCATTTTAGATTTAGGATGTGGTACGGGATCGATGACATTAATGTTAAAACGTGCTTTTCCCCATGCCGCGGTGATGGGTTTAGATTTATCTCCTTATATGTTAGTGGTTGCTAACAAGAAAGCCCATCAAGAGGGGTTAAATATTCAATGGCGTCATGGAAATGCTGAACATTCGGGGTTTCCTGATGCTTCTTTTGATTTAATAACTATATCGTTGTTATTCCACGAAACACCCCCAACTGTCTCACAGGCTATTTTGGGAGAATGTTTCCGTTTGTTGACTGTGGGAGGGGAGGTTGTGGTTTTGGATGGTAATCAGAAGATTTTACGTCAGACACAGTGGCTCACAGAGATTTTTGAGGAGCCTTATATTAAATCTTACGCGGCGGGTAATGTGGAATCTTGGATGTCTGCCGCGGGTTTTGGCGCGGTACAAACGGAGGAGGTTTGGTTGGTTAATCAGGTGACACGGGGCGTGAAACCGATTCCGGGGCGCGAAGCTTCCCGCTCTGTGGTGGAATATCCAGAAGTCCCCGATGAAATCCCCGATTTAGGCGATTTACCCGGTGTCGCGGCTCCCGCGTAAATCCCCAATCACCTATTCCCCATTCCCCAATCACCTATTCCCCATTCCCCATTCCCCATTCCCATGCTTAAGGCGGTTTTATTTGATTTTAATGGTGTCATTATTAATGATGAGTCGATACACAACGCGTTGATCGAGCAGTTGATGATTGAGGAAAATCTCCGCCTGAAACCGGGTGAGTTTCGTCAGGTTTGTTTGGGTAGGAGCGATCGCGCTTGTCTGATGGAGTTATTTAACCGTCGAGGGCGTATCCTTGATGAGTCTGGTTTGTTAAAATTGCTCCGACGTAAGGCTAAGGCTTATCGGGATTTTCTTGACTCAATGGAGAGTTTACCTCTTTATCAGGGGTTAGGGGAATTACTGTCTCAATTACAAGATGCCCAACTGAAATTAGCTGTGGTGAGTGGGGCTATGCACTCGGAGATAGAGGTAGTCTTGACTAGGGCTGGTTTGATTTCTTTTTTTGACGCGATCGTTGCAGGTGATGATATTCTGACGAGCAAACCTGAACCCGATGGCTATCTCTTGGCTATACAACGGTTAAATCAACTTTATCCAGACTTCCATTTACAGGGAGCGGAATGTCTCGCGATCGAAGATACCCTCGCGGGTATTCAAGCCGCCCATAATGGGGGCATTCCCGTCTTAGGTGTGGCTCACACTTATCCCCTACATATCCTGCAACGGTGGGCGACTTGGAGTGTGGACACTTTTGGGGATATCGAATTAGAGCGTCTGCAAAATTTTTTTGCCAAAGATGTTGCATAAACCAGAAAGGTGTGCTATAGTATATAATCGTGATTGAATAGTGGTTCACTAATTAAAAAGGGGAATTAGCTCAGTTGGTAGAGCGCTGCAATCGCACTGCAGAGGTCTCCGGTTCGAGTCCGGTATTCTCCATAGTTATATTAAGATTAGGGTTGTTTGCCTGTTGTCCTGAGCCTGTAGGGGGGTGGCACAGGCATCTTGCCTGTGTTAAACTTATAATCGGTGGCATCTGGTCTTGTATGTGAAGAGTTTTGATAAACAGGCAAGATGCCTGTACCACAGAAGCTTGTATGTGAAGAGTTTTGATAAACAGGCAAGATGCCTGTACCACAGAAGCTTGTATGTGAAGAGTTTT
>JBEDKD010000425.1:0-9131 GCA_041172365.1 Cyanobacteriota bacterium
GGCTACTCAAGATTTAGATTTAGTGATTAATATTTCTATGAGTCAAGCTCAATCCTTAATTAAGGCAATGGAAGGTGAGTTTTATATTAGTGAAATTGCTGTGATAGAAGCGATTGAGAAAGCGAGACTTTTCCCCCGTGAAGCTGCTTTTAATGTTATTTATTTAGCGGCAATAGAAAAAACTGATATTTTTGTCATGGGTGCCGATGATCCTTTTTCGATTTCTACAATGAATCGTCGTCAAAGTTATGTCGTTAGTGATGAAGATGAAAGGGCTATTTATATCTATTCGGCGGAAGATATTATTTTGCAAAAACTTAGTGGCTATCAGCTTTCTGGGAGTGGTTTAGAAAAACAGTGGCGAGATGTGTTAGGGGTTTTAAAGGTACAAGGGGAAAGACTTGATTTTAATTACTTGAATGAATGGGCGGAAGTCTTAAATATTAATGATTTATTGATACCAGCTTTACGGGAATCTGGTTTGTAGTTTGCCGGATGGGTGTCGACTATCTTTGCATCCGATGGAAAAGTAAGGAATGGAAATTAAATAACTTGAGTATTGGGTTGGTGGTTTCAGAGGCAGGAATGCAGGCAAGATGCCTGCACTACTTTGGGGCGGGTTTACTGCACTTTTGGCTTCTAGTTAACAGGAATGCAGGCAAGATGCCTGCACTACTTTGGGGCGGGTTTACTGCACTTTTGGCTTCTAGTGAAGATGTTGGCGATCGCGCCCCTACCGTTATTGCATCTCTTTAACCCGATTTGATATAAGACGGGAAAAAATAAAACCCGCCTGGTTTTTTCAGACGGGTTTTATTATCAAATTTTTTCGGGTATTAGAGCGGAATGGCACTCATTAAGGTTTGCATATTTTCCGCGATCGCGGCCGTAAATTGATGCGTCGCGGGTAAACTATCTATGACTATTCCTAATGATAGTAACATCAGGTACAGAATCGAAAATTTAAAGAGCGATCGCGCTACTTGTTTATCGGAGGGAGACTGTAATAATTGCCAAGCTTTGAGGAGAAAAATTCCCCCTAAGAAAAGGGCAAAACCAGCATAGACAACCCCTGTCGCGTGAACCGGATAAACCAAGAGCAAACTAAAGGGAATCAAAATCAAACTATAAATCCAAATTTGCTTCGCGGTGGGTTCATCCCCTTCAATCACAGGTAACATCGGAACCCCAACCTCTGCATATTCATCACGGATCATCATCGCGAGGGCCCAAAAATGAGGAGGAGTCCAGAGGAAAATAATGGCAAATAATAACCAAGGTGCCCATGTTAAATCACCCCTTACTGCTGCCCATCCCACTAAGGGAGGAATGGCTCCGGCGGCTCCCCCAATCACAATATTTTGAACGCTATGACGCTTTAACCAATGGGTATAAATGAGGACGTAAAATACGATACCCGACATCGCCAATAATGCTGTTAAAAGATTGGCAAATACTGTTAATAAGGAAAAAGATGTCCCCGCCAACGCGATCGCGAAAATTAAAGCATCCCGTCGTTTAATTCTGCCCGAAGGAAGAGGCCGCCAACGGGTACGCTCCATAATGTAATCAATATCGCAATCGTAAATACAATTAATCGTATTCGCGGCTCCAGAAGCTAATGCACCTCCCGTTAAGGTGACAAGTAATAAGAGAGGATCGACTTTTCCCTCAGCCCCCATCCACATTCCCGCGGCGGTAGTAATGAGTAGTAAAAGAATAATACGAGGTTTGGTTAGTTGATAGTAACTTTGAAGTACCTCGAATAAATTTTGATGATGTCGGGAAGCGTTTGTACTCAGGATTTCTTGCATTGGTGTTATTCCTAAATTCCACATCCCGCCCACGCGGGTTTTTTCTTGGATCTGAGATTAATAATAGATAGCAGATTTTGAGTTGGTTAAGAAACCGGGTTTCTCGTTTTCACCATCAAGCAGACATTAACAATACCTTCGCCTTTGAGGAAAAATGCCTTGATTCGTAGGTTGGGTTGAGGCACGTTCCCCTGGGGTGCGCGTGGAGCAAAACCCAACTGGTAAAAATCATGTCAATCGCAGGCAAGATGCCTGCGCCACAAGAGTTGTTGGAGATGTCTTATGTAAATCGAGATGGTTTTGTCTTGAAAATCGGAAATCCTTAATCTAAAATTCCACTTTGGGCTGATCGCGCCACGCGAAAACGGAAAACGCGACGAGAATGCCTAGTAAGGTAGCACCAATAGCTTGATGTGTCACGGTGAGGGGTTCGACTTGTAAACGCAAATAAAAGGTAGCTACCCCTAAGAGAATTTGAGCGACTAAACAAAGCCCAGCCCATTTTCCTAATTGTCGTAGGGGCGAGGAAAGTCCGGGGGTACGCCAAGTCATAATAACAAGGGTGATGGTAGAAAGACTGGAGGGGATGACACCGAAGAGATGACTATTCATCACGGTACAGAGTTGACTATAACCGAAACATTGATGGAGGGCCCATTGAGAACCCACTAGGGCGCCTAATAGACTTTGTAAATAGACAAAAATAGCCGCGGTGAAACCTACCCAAGAGAGACGATGGGCGACTCCTGTGGGTTGATAGGGTAAAAGGGAACAGCCTATGATCAGGAGGGTGCTAAAGAAGAGGAGCGCGGTTCCTAAATGGGCTGTTACGATGTCAAAGCGTAGGAGTTGTGTGACGGTTAATCCTCCTAAAATGCCTTGAAAGATGATTAAAAAGAGCGCGAAGGTTGATGCCCAAGGGAGCCAAGAGGGAAGTTGGGGTCGATACCACCATGATAAACCAGAGAGCGCGATCGCGCCGCATCCAATAATGGCCGCGTCTAAACGGTGAAACCACTCCAGAAATACTTGAAAATTCATTTGCTGAGTGGGGACTAATTCCCCGTAGCATAGGGGCCAGTCGGGACAAGCTAATCCCGCGTTCATTACTCGCGTGGCACTGCCAATCGCCATTAATAATAATGTCGCGATCACTAATTTCCAGACGAGACGACGGACGCGATCGGCGGGATTCGCACCCGTGCCGTCTGTGGCTTGATGTACAACAGAGTTGGCCATATTGGATTCTTTCGCCTCCCTGAGATTATGCAAAGTTTATGAAGCAATGAGTATTTACTCACGGTAAGCTTAACATTCCTGTCGGAAGATAAAAAGTTTTAACTTTTACAGAATGATCCCAAAAAGCCAGCTCCATAATCAGAAACCGGGTTTCTGGAGATATCTGGTTTTCCCCAACAGTCTTTAAGAAGAAACCCGGTTTCTTTGGTTTATGGGTGGAGACGCGATCGCTTCGTCTCTGAGAAACCGGATTTCTGGAGATATCTGGTTTTCCCCAACAGTCTTTAAGAAGAAACCCGGTTTCTTTGGTTTGTGGGTGGAGCGCGATACGGTTTTGACAATGAGGGTTATGAGGCGCGATCGGCTTAAGCTACCTTGGGGCAAATTTCGACTTTGACAGTCATTCCTACTTGGTTGAGCATTGTAATCAAAATATCAACGGAAAATAGCCCTATTTTACCTTGAGTCAGAGCTTTGATTTTGTCCGTTGACTGTCCGAGATGTTGAGATGTTTGCTTGATCGTCCAACCGTGATGCTTAATCTCATTTTGCAGGGCAAGTATTAGTTGTGATCGGATTAGTAAGTTATCAGCTTCTTGGGCGGAAAATCCCAGATCAAGAAAGATATTATCGGCGGCTTGGGTAATAGTATTTACGTTCATTGTTCAGGCTCTCTTGAATTTAAACGATTTTGTAAAAGCTGTTAGTAGCGTTTCTGTCGAACTTCGATATTTTTCTTGGCTGTCTTCTGGGTTTTCTTCGCGAAGGCATGGAGAACATAAATAGCCTCTTCAAATCTAGCAATATAGAATACCCGATAGGCATTTTCTGTCCGAATCCGAATTTCTTCAACGCCTTTGCCTACGATCAACATGGGTTTAAAGTCTGATGGTGGTATGCCCTGCTGGAGTGTCCAAAGTGCAAAACCAGCTTCTTTTCGGGCATCTTCAGGAAGAGATTGGATTTCTTCACTGGCCGCGCCAACCCACCGAATCGGTTTGATGGTCATCGGGTTTGTTGAGAATCGAATACTGTAACAATTGTAACACAGATGATGAAGATTAGGTATCTGTGGTTTGGGTTAAGCCGATCGCGTTTGAGTTAGATTGGTTGGTGGAGCGCGATACGGTTTCCCTTGAGAAACCGGGTTTCTGTCAATATAGCAACCGCCTCGGCGGTTAGGACGCCGCTCGAAGTACATTTTCCATTGCATCCCGCAGTGAGTTAAATTGAGATATTTGTTTATGAATGCGACTTTTTAACCAAGACCAGCATTGTTCAATCTTGTTCAGCTCTGGTGAATAAGATGGCAGATATTTTAATTCACAACCTGCGGCTTCAATTAATTGAAGAATACGCCCCCCTTTATGAAATTTAGCATTGTCAGCAATCACTACTTGTCCCGGTTTTAGCATGGGGATTAAACAAGTTTCTAGCCAAGTTTCAAACACAGTTCTATTACAAGACACCTCAACAGTAAATGGTGCAAATAACTGACCATTACAATAGGCGGCTATCATATTCAATCGCCCCTGTCTTTTCCCACTCTTTAGCGCATAAAAGCGATTCCCTTTAGGGTTCCAACCATAACCATAATCTTCTCTATTATCCATTCCTGACTCATCTATATATACTCTTTCCTCTACTTCATATTTGGCTATTTCTTCCCTAAATTCTTCCCGTTTTTTTTCATTTTTTTCTCGATAGCCATAAGTTTTTTTTTCCGAGTGTACCCGATTTTTTTTAAAGCCCTTGATATCGTGCGGGCACTAATTTTTTCAGGCCATAGTTGGGCCATCTCCACTTGAGTTTTATCCCCATTTTCCCCCACAAATTGCACGAACTTTTCCCAATCGGTAATTTTATGGCCATTTCCTGGCGGTTGATTTGGTAATGCTTTGTAGTCTCCTGTTTCGGCTTTTCGGCTTAACCAGAGATTAATTGTATTGCGACTAATTTGAAAGATTTCCGCGGCTTCACTTTTTTTCATCCCATCTAATTCAATGGCTTGAATTACCTTCTGGCGTAAGTCGTAGCTGTATGGTTTTGGCATAAGAATCAAGAAATTGAGTAATTCCTATTATATCAGTGATCGGTCTTAACCGCCTTGGCGATTGCTATAACCTCCACCCAGCCCAACACCCCAGAAAGAAAATATGTTAATTAGCATGGGCACATGGGTATCCTGCAACCCTAACAAAGCCCCAGTAAAAATGTATTGAATACTGTAAAAAATTTGATAAACTCCTGCTAATTTGAGGAAAAAAGTTGCCTGACTAATTGCCACGGCATTATCAGGATTATTGATGTCCAAATAAATGGCGGCAATGGGTGAGGCAAACAGATCAAAACCCAGCGCTACAACAACCGCAAAGAGTACGCCCAAGGCAATATTGACAAACACGATCCTTAGTGATATATCAGTATTTTTTTCTCCCATCATCTGCCCTACTCTCGCCGTAGTAGCAGCAGAAACTGCCATTGGGATTGCCAAAAAGATATCCGATGTCTCGATAGCGATTTCATGGGCGGCCAAACTGGCAGTCCCGAACTTTCCCATCAGCATTGCTGTGACGGTGAAGAGCCCCAGTTCCATTCGCACCTGGATTCCCATCGGCCATCCGGTGATAAAAATTTTGAAAAATACCTCTTTATCAAACTGATGCAGATAGCGAAAAAGCTGGTAATCCCTACTCTTGGGGTGGAAATAAATCAGACTAACTGATGCTAAGAAACTCACCCAATAAACGAGGCTAGTTCCCCAGCCTATTCCGGCTAAACCAAGGGCAGGAAAACCTAAATAGCCAAACATCAGCACGTAATTGACAGGCACATTTAACAGTAAACAGACAACTATAATTACCATGCCAAATTGGGGGAAATTGATGGCAGCGGCAATGTATTTTAAATAGAAAAAGCCGATCGCCGCAGGTAATCCCCAAACTAGAGCGTGTAAATAGCTTTTTGTCAATACTACAGTGCTTTCTTCTTGACCTAATAAGGGCAGTATAGAGTCACAGTTCCATAACAGAAGCATCGCGGGGATAGGGCAACTACCAGCCACAATCCTTGACTAGTAATACGGCTGACTCTATCTATATTGTTTGCTCCAAAAGCCTCGGCAGCGAGCGCCCCTCCTGCTGTGAGAATACCAAAGCAAATAGATGACAGAGTAAAAAAGGTGACTACACCCAAAGCACCCGCCGCTAAATTCTGAGTGCCAAGCAAACCCATCATTACCGAAGTCATCACAGGGATGGCGATTTGAGCTAGTTGAGCAATTGCTAAGGGTCCAGCCAATCCCAGACTAACTTGTGCTTCTGTTAGAAGCTCTGACTTAAATTCTGTTGAGGTTATTTGCTCCATGAATTTGATATACAATTCCTAACGGGGTGATAATCAGAAAGTCTTCACACTTTAACACAACAAACTTGACGTTTACTGAGTCTCTAGGAGTTGAATTTTATGACGAACACAAACGATGGCAAATGGCTCATCCCCTCTTGCCCGATCTCAAAACCGCTTGAAAAAGAGAAAGCGGATTGGGATGAAATTCACAAAGATTATTCAACAAATGTTTTCAGCTTAACGCCAGAGCCTAAAATCAGTGAAACACTGATACGTCCCTCTAGTCAATCTCCCAGCTTTGATATCCCCAATTCTCCTGAAATCAAAGTTCTGATTCCCGGCTGTGGCTCAGAGATTTCTGTTCAGAAGACATTAATCGAGTTTTGTCCCCGAATTGGACAAATTTACTGTACGGATTTTTCACAAACAGCTATCGATAAAGCTCAAAGCAATTGGCAAGAATCTCATGGAGATGAAAGAATTAACAATCAACAATTAGTTTTTGCCGAGGCTGATTCTACAAAATTAACAGAACAAAGACCTGACTGGCAAGATAAATTTGATTATGTCCTGGTTATTAATTCAGTTCTATCAAATGACGATGCAAAGAACCGTCAGATGCTTAAAGAGTTTTATCAGGTTCTCAAGCCAGAAGGAAGGCTTTACGGATTTTTCCTCACCATCTTTTGGGATTTAGAAGTTGCTTATTTAAGTCAAGATAAAGCTCACTGGTTAACAGACGGAACAATTAATTTAGCTGATAGTGCTATCTACGATCGGAAATGGAACGATCGCCAGATATTTTATACTCCATTGCGCTTGAATCGCATCTTTAAAGAAATAGGATTCAAACGGCTTAGTTTCGAGGTTCATTTAAGTGAGTCTCCTATATTAGTCGCTAATATGAAAGAAACTTATGACATTGACGATCCAGATATCTATCCCTGGGAATTTCTAGTCAGGCTGGAAAAACAGGCATGAGGTTGAGCATTTTGGCAAAGGACTTGCAATCACAAAAGCACTCCTTCAATTCAGGGACTCAAAACAAAAGTTTAGTAGCTGTTTTATTTCTTCCAGTTCACTAAGAATCTCATTTAAAGAATCTCGAGCGATATCGACAAAAGCATACCTGTAAGTAAAAGCATCCTGAGGATAATCAGAAAGTTTCCTTCCTGGTGGAATTAGAGAAGTGATTTGAGTATGAGGAAATCGAGACTCTAGTTCATCAATATACGACTTAGTTGGTATCTCTGTCACAATTGCATCAGTAGTTCTACGAAGCACGCATGAGCTTGCACACTTTTGAAGGACTAAGCCTTCTTGTGGTGTATCAACGATATCCTCTCCTAAGGCAACTTGAATGAGTCTAGTGAGAGGATTTATACCTGTTACCTTTTCTATTAAAAAAGTAAACTGCATACTCAAACGTGTGTTGATTTCAATGATTGATACCGTGCAATCTTCTTCTCTTACCTTCATTTCAATATTAAAGAGTGTATTGTTTAATCCAACTCCTTTAATCACTCTCTCACTGACTTGGTAAATTTTATCTTCGAGGAGAGCGGAACAATGAAACGGAAAGTCAAAACGATCGAAACTAATATTATTAGGAAGAAATATAGCATGAGTATTGCCGAAAAAACCTACTTTGCCATCAGAGATCCATCCATCAACAGCAATTTGCTCACCATAGAGTAGTTCTTCACAGATCATCGAGGTAGCTGATGGCATTTCGATAGGGCTTACCAGCCCAAGCCGCATCATCTCCTCAAAAGACCAACAGTAACGGTCATTTTGTGTATTAATCACGCCAGATGCCTGGCTTAAAGTCTTTTGAAGAGAAGCGTAGTTTTCAATATAGAAAGAGTATCTAGAAACTTTAGACACAACTGGTTTTGTGAACAGAGGAAAAGAAAGTGTTACGTCTTCAGCTCTTTGAATTTCACTACCAAGTTGAAATTTCGGAGTAGACTCTGGAATGCTCTCCCTCTGATAGAGACGGGAGAGATATTTATTCTGTGTTCTGACTATCGACTCAGGAGAGGGACCGCGAAGGTGTAGTTCACGAGCTAGGATCGAAGCCACTAGACTAGGTAGATCGTTAGTTCCAACAACACCATCAAATCTTTCAATTCCGTTTTTATACCTCTGAATAATCTCAAAAATTCGCTTCTGTAAACCGTCTTTTACGTACTCTTCAACTACATCTATGATAACTTTGTATCCAGGATTTCGCGTTGCCCACGCAGAAATGACTTCTTTTTCATACACACAGCAAATAATAAGAATTGTTTTCATTTTTCCCAGATAATTTGTAATTCCACCCTCAGCTAAGTACGAGTAAACAAAAAAAATTTCTCGAACAGCTGGCGAATCACAGTTTACCATTTAACTGACTAGCGATCGGTTTGATTAAACAGTTCTCTTTAGAAATATTTACATAGCTACCACCAAGGACGGATTTGGGCCGAGAGTGTGTTGTCTTCAGGGTTCGTTTCAGTTAGCATTCTTCTCGATCCAGTTTTTACTGCTATTCTCGCTTGGGTATTCCTTTCAGAGGCGCTAAGTTTATCTAACCTATTAGCTTTTGTTGTAATATTGCTAGGTATATGTGGTACATTTACGCGATAGATATCAGACATTGGGGACAATCCCGACATCGGAAAATATCTCGATGGCATCATCTGTGAGGATGAAGGGCGTACCCGCCAAAGCTTTCAACATAATATT
>JBEDKD010000426.1:0-7450 GCA_041172365.1 Cyanobacteriota bacterium
AAAATGATGACTAAAGGTGCTCTCATCGTTGATGAAGAAGTTTAAAGTAAAATACAAGTCTAAATCATTCATAAGGATTTGTAGGGGTAGTGCCCCCGTGCCTACCCCTGATCAAGATCGGGCAACCACGGGGGGATTGCCCCTACCTGAATTGTACAAATCATTTAGACGCACTATAGCTATCCTTAGTATCGCCAATTACCATGACAGAGCTCGACTTATCCTTAAATGCTTATGACTATGAACTTCCCCCCGAACTCATCGCGCAAGATCCCGTCGTCCCCAGAGATAGTTCACGCTTATTGGTAGTGGAGTCACCCACAACTCATCATCATTGTCATTTCCGTGATTTACCCGACTTTCTCCAGCCCGGAGATTTATTAGTTTTAAATAATACCCGTGTCATCCCGGCACGTCTTTATGGGCATAAACCCAATAATCTTCCCGTTGAAATTTTATTGATGGCCGAGCGAGGCGATAATTGTTGGTTAGCCTTAGTCAAACCCGGAAAGCGTTTAAAAGTCGGAGCTCGTATTATCTTTAACCCCCAAAATCAATCATTAGAAACCCAGACAATTGAAAATCCCTTAACGGCAACGGTAATTGAACGTGACGAGACGACAGGGGGAAGGATTTTGCAATTTGATCTACCCGATAAAATATCTTTAATTCAAGTTTTATCGGACTATGGGGTGACTCCTTTACCTCCTTATATTGCAAATACTCAAGCATCACCGGAACAATATCAGACGGTTTATGCCCAAAAACCAGGCGCGATCGCGGCTCCTACTGCGGGATTACATTTTACCGAAGACTTATTTACCGCCTTAGAAACCAAAGGAATAGACAAAACATTTGTCACCCTTCATGTCGGGATTGGAACATTTCGGCCCGTGGAAGTCACGGACGTTACCACTCATCAAATGCACAAAGAATGGATAGAAGTTCCCCCTATTACCGTCGATAAAATTAAGGAAACTAAGGCCAAAGGGGGTCGCGTTATCGCCGTAGGGACTACCGTTGTCAGAGCCTTAGAAGGGGCAGCACAAGCTACGGAAAAACAGGCAGATTCTTCATTACAGCCCTATTGTGGTTCAACGGATTTATTTATTTATCCGGGTTATCAGTGGCGTGTCATTGATGGTTTAATTACCAATTATCACTTACCCCGATCTTCTTTATTAATGTTAGTCAGTGCCTTAATCGGACGAGAACGACTCTTAACTTTATATCAAGACGCGATCGGGCACCAATATCGTTTTTATTCCTTTGGTGATGCCATGTTGATCCTACCCAGTGGCCGCGATCGAGAATAGAAAAGCAACAATGGAGAATGGAAAACACAAGCGGAATGTAACACATTTTCCATGCTCCATTTGCTGTGAAGTTATTACTCTTCGACTTCTTCCTCTTCATTAGCTGGATAGACAAAAGTGGAGCGTCCAGTCAAAATGGATTTACCGAGGGAATAAGCTTTTTGGGCTTGTGCTGCGGCCTTACGCTTCCAGTTTGCCTTACGCATATCGCGCTTAGACTTGGATTTTTTCTTCTTAGGGACTGCCATAACCGTTACTTTCTAGTTTTTACAGACAAACTCTTATCATACCACATTATGACCAGGGTCTTCCAAATCAGCCAGAAATATTTTTAGAGATTTAACATCCTGCCACAGTCAACCTTACTGTAGGGCGGGGGGTCTCCTGGGGGGCAACAGGAATATCGATCGCGGCCCTGTTGTTTCGCGCTGTACAAAGCTTTATCGGCTCGGGCAATGAGTTCATCAGAGGATGTGCCGAAGCTCGGAATAATAGTAGCAATTCCCATACTGACAGTCACAAACTCACTCACATCAGATTTCCGATGAGGAATTTTCAAGTCTCGGATGGCCTGTTGGATAAACTCAGCCACCGCGATCGCGCCAGCCGCATCCGTATTGGGGAGGATGACAGCAAATTCCTCGCCCCCATAGCGCACAAACAAATCAGAAGAACGTTTCACCGCCTGTGCCGCGGCCTTTGCCACTTGCACTAAACAAATATCGCCAGCTTGATGTCCGTAGCAATCATTATACCGCTTGAAAAAATCTACATCCAACATGATCAGGGAAAGCTCTTGTTGTCCCCGCATCAGGCGCAGCCATTCCGACTGCAATCGCTCATCAAAACCGCGACGATTAGTGACTTGTGTTAAACCATCTGTCGTCGCCATTAATCTTTCCAATTCCGCCTGATTTCTGAGGATCTCCTCAACTTGCTTCTGTTCGGTAATATCAGCAAAAGTAGTCACTACCGCATAAGGTTGAGACTGATTGGGATATAACAGGGGTTGGGAATTAATCGAAATCCAAGTGAGCTCTGTATCGGACTTGCAAATACCCATCACCACATTAGACAAAGGCAGTCCCGTTCTCAGAGTCACCATTGCCGGATGCTCTTGGCCTGGGAAGGGAGAACCATCTTCCTTAATAGTTCGCCATTCCATATCTACAGATGTACGCCCCATTATTTGATCAGAGGTAAGCCCTAAAATCCGCTCCGCACTGGGGTTAAAGGCAGTAATTTGACCGTCGGCTAACTGGAGTACGATACCTTCTCTCATGCTCGTAATCACAGAGCGATAGCGTTGCTCGCTTTCCCCTAATTCACTCAGTAGAATGTTTTTAGCCTCAAACTCTGAAGCCAGATGCAAAGTGCCTGCGAGAAACCCAGCCATCAATTGTAAGGTTTGGATGTCTGACTCCGTAAAGACAGAGGGTGTGGCGGAGAAAACCTTTAAGACACCAACCACTTCTTCTTGATAAAACAAGGGAGTAAGGATCATTGAGCGGATACCAATGCGCCGACAGGCCTCGATATCCACGCGTGAATCGGTTTCTGTATCATGGCAACCAAGGATTTCCCTGTGGGTAATACATTGTCCAGAGAGGCTTTTTCCTACCTTGAGTCGTAATCCGACATAGGGGCGGGCAGTACCACTCGCGGCTCGATAAACCATTTCATCTCCTTGAAGCATTTCAATTACTGCCCCATCCCCATGAGTTAAGTATTGAGTCCGCTCCACAATCACCCCCATCACTTCATCGAGGTTGGGATTACGAATCGCGATTTCCTGTTGGGTGGCTATTACCATAGAAAGATGCTGAAACTTTTCTTCCAATGCCACTTCTGCCTCGACAAGCTCGGTAATGTCTTGGGTTGTGCCAAAGAAGCGAATCACTTTTCCCTCGGCATTGAGTTCAGTTTGTCCTCTAGTTTCGGTATGACGGATCGAACCATTGGGCAGAATGACTCTCTGCCGAATTTGAAAGGATTCTCCTGTGCAGAGGGCTCGTTCAATTTTCTGGTGTAGCTCTACTGCATCTTCGGGATGATAAAGGCGTAAGTATTCTTCTATTGTGGGTTCACCCAGGGCGGGATCACACCCCAAAATATTGAATAGTTCAGGGGAGCAGGTAATTTTACCTGTGGTGATGTCATGGTCCCAGTTACCGATGTGGGCAATCCGTTGGGCTTCACTGAGCAGGGATTGACTCTTTTGTAGGGCTTTTTCTGCCTCTTTGCGATCGGTAATATCTTTCATAAAACAGTGATGCCCGATGAATTGCTGTTGATCATCGTAAATTGAGATCATCACCAATTGTTTGTAGAAACTAGAGCCGTCTTTGCGAATGCCTCTGGCTTCAACCTCTACTTTGCCGTCTTTTAGCATTTGTTGATACGCGGCAATTAACTTTTCTAAATCATCGGGATGTACCGTTTTTGGCCATAACATTCCGATCATTTCTTCTGGTTGATATCCCGCGGCATGGGAATATGATTGATTGACAAATAGATATCGTCCTTCAGTATCCAATTTAGAGATGCCAGAAACGGCATTTTCTAAGGCAATGATCAATTCTCTGCGCTCAAATTCCGCGTATTTTCGCTCACTAATATCGGTGTGTGAGCCACACATCCGAATCACATTGCCTGCCTCATCCCAAAGGGCTTGACCGCGATCGAGTATCCACTTATAACTACCATCTTTGCACAGTACCCGATGCTCTGAAATATAAAAGGGTGTTTTCTTGGCAAAATGGTCAAAAATTAGTTGCGTTACACGATCGATGTCATCAGGGTGTACGCGTTTTGACCATTCATCCAAATGATGAGATATTTCGTCTTCTTCAAATCCCAACATCTCTTTCCAGCGATTGGAAAAAAAGACTTCGTTGGTTTTCACATTCCAGTCCCAGATGCCGTCGTTATTACCTCGTAGTGCTAGTTGCCAGCGTTCTTCGCTCTCACGCTGTGCTTCAGTTTGTTCGATCAGCTTGCGAGCTGATAGACGCAATTCCATCTCATCCATGACGATCGCGGCTAGATCAGCTAAGGTGTCTTTTTCTTCTGGGGAAAGCTCACGGGGATGTTTATCAATGACGCAAAGTGTTCCGACATTATAGCCATCTTGGGTTTTGAGTGGAGCCGCGGCATAGAATCTCAAACCCAATGGACCCGAAACTAGGGGATGTGCGATCGTCCGTGGATCTTCAAGAGTATTGGGAATTTCATAGACATCATTTTCCCAAATCGCGGAGGCACAGAGTCCGGCTTCCCGATCTATTTGCTCGACATCCAACCCGTAACGAGATTTGAACCAAATCCGATCCTGATCCACTAAGGAGACAAGGGCGATCGGTACTCGCAGAAAACGAGCCGCGATCGCGGTGATACGATCAAAGGCTCCATCCGATGGAGTATCCAAAATCTCATAGCGCCGTAAACGTTCTAATCGCTCAGACTCACGGGCTGAATGGTTTATTTTACAAAATTTTTGCTCACTCTCTGGCAGAGTCATTTCTATTTGCTGGTTCTCTATAATATCTGTTTCTGTTGGTTGAAGTTCAAGGTGGGCGAGCACTAGCTTGACTTCTGATGGCTGAATTAGTTGGGCTTGTTGCCCTTCCTTGACGATCGCGTTACTTAGTTGGATGACCCTTTGTTGCAATAATTGTACATCATGAGATTGCCATTTCCGCGGGCTTCGACAGTGATGGGCAATCAATAATCCCCACAAATTGCCCTGGCTTAAAATGGGTACGACTAAATTTGCCCGAACCTGGAGCCGATCGAGGAGTTCGACATAACAGCTTTGAATATGACTCGCGTGAGTGTCAGAAATGGATGTGGTTTGTCCCTGTCTGTAGCGTTGTACCCATGTTGCTTCAAAACAAGGATCATAAATCAATTGCCCTAGAATCGGGGTCCATTGACTACCCACCGATTCCGCAAATACGACACCATCTCCGTCGGGAAGGAGACGATAAATAATGACGCGATCGGTTTGTAGTCGCGCTCGGGTTTCCTCTAGGCCACGATTTAGTATTTCCAACTGATTTATCGACAGGTGAATGGGGAGCGCGATCGTCGCGGACTCTGTTTCTGGTATTTCTAAAGGATGGGAAGAAGATACCGGGCTTGTTAACATCGGATTGTCATTATTACACGGTGAACAAAAATTTTGTAGCATTTACTACATCTTATCCTAACAAGAGGGACCGAGGACATCACGACGCGATCGTGATGTCCTGAGCCACCCATTAGCCACGATTTCAACCGCGGGATCTCTAGGGATTTTTGACCATAAAGCTTGTGTAATTAAATTTTTTCCTAATCACCCCTTACCCACGAAGGAGTACCCCTTACCCAATCCCCCGGAAAGTTTGTTGCAATTCTTAACCGAAATAACAGTTTTAAGGACTCTTAGATTGCTACACTAAAAAACATGGCATAATAATTAAGCCGTTTTAGAGCCAGACTCCAGAGGTGGAAAAGACCCACATTCTCTGGAAAGGAGAGGGAAGGCACATCGCCCATGCCCCCCAAACCTGCGGCACAGAAGTTTAACAAGATGTCAAACAGAACCATTCCAACAGACTTATGGTAGATTCCCTCAAAAGACCCACATTTGAAGAGCTGCGACCTGGGATTAAAGTTCCTGCCAAGGAAACCATCCTCACGCCTCGCTTCTATACCACCGACTTCGACGCGATGGAGAGAATGGATATCTCCCCCAACGAAGACGAATTACAAGCTATTTTGGAAGAGTTTCGCATTGACTACAACCGTCATCACTTTGTTCGTGACGCGGAATTTGAGCAGTCTTGGGACCATATTGACGGGGATACTCGCCGCTTGTTCGTGGAATTTTTGGAGCGTTCCTGCACCGCGGAGTTTTCAGGGTTCCTCCTCTATAAGGAATTAGGCCGTCGTCTGAAGGATAAAAGTCCTGTCTTGGCTGAATGCTTTAACCTCATGTCTCGTGATGAAGCACGTCACGCGGGTTTCCTCAATAAGGCCTTGTCTGATTTTAATATGTCCTTAGATTTAGGATTCCTGACAAAGAGCCGTAGTTATACATTCTTCCAACCTAAATTTATTTTCTACGCGACATACCTTTCGGAAAAGATTGGTTATTGGCGTTACATCACGATTTATCGTCACTTAGAATCCCATCCCGAAAACCGGGTTTATCCGATTTTCCGCTTCTTTGAAAATTGGTGTCAAGACGAAAACCGTCATGGAGATTTCTTTGATGCCATTATGAAGGCGCAACCCCAATTTTTAAATGATTGGAAAGCGAAATTATGGTGTCGTTTCTTCCTGTTATCGGTGTTTGTCACGATGTATTTGAACGATATTCAGCGTTCAGATTTCTATGCTTGTCTTGGTCTCGATGCACGCGCTTATGATAAGCTTGTGATTGAGAAAACCAATGAAACCGCGGCACGAGTTTTCCCGGTAATGTTGGATGTGAAGAATCCAGAATTTTACGATCGCTTGGAAATTTGCATTAAGAATAACGAGAAGTTAAGCGCAATTGCTGAGTCTAATGCACCTGGTTTTGTGAAGTTATTACAAAAACTTCCTTACTTTATTTCCAACGGTTTACAATTCCTCCAATTATATTTCATCAAACCCATTGATGTAACTAACCTGGAAGGAACTGTTCGATAAATTATTAAAAGTTTGCTCCTCTTTTTGTAGGGGTTCTGCTTTTGGCGGAACCCTTTTTTTGTCCTAATTTTTGTCCTAAAAATTGGGTGAAAATCGCGTGCTTACATCAATAAATTTTGTATTTAACCGCAGATAAACGCAGATAAACACAGATGTTTTTCTTCCTTCCTTCTTCCTTCTTCCTTCTTCCTTCTTCCTTCTTCCTTCTTCCTTCTTCCTTCTGTCATATTATTCGTTAAATTTTTATTCTTTGAGAAACTCTGAAAGTGTTTGAAAATATTGCTTTCCTGCGACTTCCATCACGTTATTATGGCCGGCTCCTTCTACTTTAAAAAAGCGTTTGGGGGGGGGCGCGATCGCGAATAAGGTTTACCCATTCCAAAAGGGGATAACATAATCATTAGTGCCGTGCATAATAAAGACGGGAACATTAATTGTTTTTATTTTATATATAT
>JBEDKD010000427.1:0-4173 GCA_041172365.1 Cyanobacteriota bacterium
CCTAGGAATCTAATAGGGAGCGAGACGCTCCCACTGCCAATTTACGTTTAGGAGATGCTCCTTTTACTAACCTTCTTCCTTCTTCCTTCTTCCTTCTTCCTTCTTCCTTCTATACATAAAATGTTGATTTTAAATTTTATATTTTATTTAGTGCAATTTAATTTAAAATTTAAAATACCAAATTCACCCTCAAACTTTTTCAAACTTTTATGGACTTTATTCATGTAACAGGGATTCGTTGCTACGGCTATGTTGGGTACTTACCCGAAGAAAAGGTACTCGGACAATGGTTTGAAGTGGATTTGAAGTTATCGGTGGATCTTTCTCGGGCTTCCCAGACTGACGCGATTCAAGATACTCTTGATTATCGTCAGGTTATTGCTTTAGTCCAAAATTTGGTCAAAACTTCTAAGTTTGATTTACTCGAACGCTTGGCCGGCGCGATCGCGGATACGATTCTTCAAGAAAGCGCGATCGTGACTGAAGTGCAAGTCATTCTCATCAAACCAGCCGCACCCATTCCCGATTTTGACGGTGAGATTCGCATTGAATTAACTAGAACTAAATCTCATCTCTAAAACCATACTTTTCCATCCCAACAAGATGTTTCAGTATGCTTTTCTACCTCTAAAAATTAGACCTTTCCCCCCTAATATTTAAGAAGGGAAACGCGTTGATAAAGCCTCTCTCTTACTACGGAGAGAGGTGAGGAGAGGTTTTAAACCTTTTGACAAAAATAAATGCCTTCTTCTTGATTTGCACCTTCCCAGTAATCCATCACTTTAATATCATATTTCTGGAGGACTTCTTGGATTTTACGAGTAGTATAGCGATAGGAGAAAAATAATTGAACTTCGTCACCAGTTTGCCATTGAATCATTTGATCATCCAATTTAAAACTCACATCATTTTCGACTTCAAAGTGATAATTAATTCTTTTTAAATCGGGTTCGATAGGAGCATCTTTTAGAGTTAATTTAATAGTCCCAGATTCTTGATTTATGCCAGCATCAACTAATACAGTCATCAACCAATCTTTGGTTAATTCGTTATCATATTGTGGCATAATTTTGTTAATTCCTTCCAGATAATCATCTCCGGGTGATAAATTGGCACTCATCAGCAAGATATCTCCCTCTTGGAGAAAATGACTTAAAATGGGGATAATTTCATCAGGATGAAAATTGTGAATCGTGCCAAAAAATGTGAGAATTTTTCTCTCTTTTTCTGATTGATTAATATTCCGTATTAAGTCATCAGAATGCAGTAAATCACAAACAATCGGTTCCACAGCTACTTCAGGATAAGATGCTCTAATCTTGTGAGCCGAAATTAAAGAAAGAGATAAACTGACATCGACGGGATAATAGATGATTTTTTTATCTCTATTGAAGAGATAAGATATTAAAAGCTTATCTTTTTCTCCACCACCACAACCTAGTCCTATTAACTGTAACTTAGAAAAATTATCCACAATTTTCGCGGTTTTTTCAAAACATTTTTCATAGGCATTAATACAATCATCACTGGTTCTCGCGGGGGAAAAAGCTTCGTGAAGTTTTAACCATTTTTGACTTTGCTTAACACTGTCATAATGAAATTTCTGATTGATTTTTCCTAAAGCAAAACCCCCTAAGTAATCTTGATAAACCTGGTGGGGAAATTGACTAGGATGTACATAGACTTTTTCAAAAATCTCAGACATAGAAGACATAATATAAGATTCCTTGGGGCTGATTAACCCGGATAATTAAGTTAGTCGGTGTGCTCGGTTCCCACAAAATCCGATGAGGAGCTATGTTAGAGATTTGTCTAGTCAGTCTTTTTGAGTTGAGTTCCCTCTTTAATGCTTGACAAATGATAACTCCTAACCGATTGGTTTGGGCTTGATTTCAACAACGATCGCGATCGTCGCGCAATCTCGAAAGGGACTACTTCCCGTTTATGCCATAACCACCGAGGTATAACATAAATAGAGATTTTTATTTCCCAGGAATTTTGGCATCATAACCTGATATTATAGATGAGATTCTCATCATCCCATTAAAGATTTAACTCCATAACTTTTACATCTATATGAGCCATAACTCCGAAAATTTGACCCCCCCAAAAGCTTCACTCAGCGCGATCGCGCTCGGTAGTAACATCGGTGAATCCCAAGCCATCCTAGAAGGCGCACTGAAAACCCTCGAACAAACTCCGGGTATTACCATAAAAGCCAAATCTAGTTGGTACAAAACAGCACCAGTAGGGGGCCCGTCACAACCAGATTATCTCAATGGCGCAGCAATTTTGCAAGTGCAACTGAGTCCACAACAATTGTTAAAAACTCTCCTAGAAATCGAACAAGAATTTGGTCGAGTTCGTCAAGAACGTTGGGGGCCCCGAACCTTAGATTTGGATGTACTGTTATTTGATGACTTAATTCTAGAAACACCGGATTTGCAAATTCCCCATCCACGAATGACAGAAAGAGCCTTTGTTTTAGTTCCCTTAGCCGAAATAGCGCCTGATTGGATCGAACCCGTGACAGGAGAGCCGATTTCTCAACTCGCGCAAAAACTAGACTCTTCTGAAGTTAGTTTGTCTATATTAAAATGAATGGAGAGTATCTAAAACCGCTTTGATTTTAGGGACCTCATGGGTTCTAAACAAATCGGTTTTTCCCAAGGCCGCTAAAATAGCAAAAAAAGGTTCAGCACTTCTGACTTCTTCTCCAAAATATTCAAACGCGTGGGGCAGAGCATGGCACACCGGAAAACCTAACTTTCTCAGTCGAAAAGTATTCAAAAAGGTTTTCATTTGATGACGAATCCTGAGCGAACTATCTTGGAGATTTTTATAATAAAAACCTAAACCCGCGTCAACGAAAATTTTTCTGATCCCAAACTTCGTGGCAAGTTCTATCTCACGAGCAAAATATTCATACATCAAATTGATCGGATCATCACCAAAATCAAAATCACCAACTTCTCTGACATTCTTACCTTGAACATAACAGATAATTACCCCGGCATCGAACTCTGATACAGCTTGGTAAATGGGTTCATTATCAAAAGAACCGGTTAAATTAATGACATTCGCACCGGCTTTTAAACATTCTCTAGCCACTTGAGGATAATAAGTTTCAATAGAAGTTAAAACCCCCTGTTCATTTAGAGATTTTAGCACGGGTAAAATTTGCGAATTTTGTCTAATATCTTCCACTATTTCCGCTTTTTCTAAAGTAGATTCAGCACCAATATCTACGATATCAGCACCTTGAGATTTTAACACTAAGCCCCGTCGAATCGCTTGCTCTGAGTGTAAACATACGCTTTCTCTATACCAAGAATCACTAGAAAGATTAATGACTCCTAAAATTGCGGGTTGCCAATTAAAATTAAAATGTTTATCGCCCAGGGTAAACTCTTCAACTTCTACTTTGAGGGAATCACGATATTTTTCGTGTATTTCGTAAAGGTCTTCCAGTGTCAGCATATTTTCAATGTACTTTCCTGATTTTTCCCAATCCTGCTTGTCCGACTCAAAGTTTACACCAATCTCTCCATAATAGCAAGGCCAAATTACAACTTCCAGCCCCCAGAAACTTCTAATACCTGTCCTGTGATATACTCGGATTCAGGGCTGATAAAAAACCATGCAGCATGGGCAATTTCTTTTAAGGTTGCAGGTCGTTTGGCCGGGAGTTCAGGGAGAGATTCTTCTAAATCAAAAGAATTTTCCGCGATACCCGGAGATACAACATTAACTGTAATTTTGTCTATAATCAGTTCCTTTGCTAAAGATTTTGAATAGATAATGATGCCAGTTTTGGCTATTAAGTAGGGTGTATTAGTAGAACGAGCCAGTACATTTTGGGCACTGGCACAAGCGATATTTACGATACGTCCACCATCGGCTGCTTTCAGATAAGGTAGGGCTGCTTTGGTGACATAAAAAGTAGCATTCAGATTGGAGTTTATCATTTCATGCCACTCCTCTACGGATAATTGACTTGTAGGTCTATCTAAGTAATTACCGACATTATTTACTACAACGGATAAGCCGCGCAATTCCTCAACGGTACGTTCAACAAGGGACTGAGCTTGATCAGGATTTGTCACATCTGCCCCGATAAAAATGGATTTAACTCCATAACTCTCTGCTTTTTGACTCGCGTCTTTCGCGGCT
>JBEDKD010000428.1:0-3636 GCA_041172365.1 Cyanobacteriota bacterium
GGTAGGTTTTTTTCTAAAACCATGAAGCCGTAACCCTTTGGCCTGATGGGGAAGCGAATCGCCCAAATATTTACCCAGTCTGGACTTCAGGATTTTGCTACCCGAAAAACTTACCCTTGTAAGTACGCGGGCGGGCACGGGGGCACAGCCCCTACAACACGGATTTTGGGCGTTTTATCGTTTTTGGCGAAGGTATTGAAGGGACAAACGGGGTTTTTTCGGTTCTTGGGGTAACTCCTAAAAGAAAAAACTCATCCGTTACCTCGGTTAAACATCCGTTGCTAATTTCTTCCACTACCCATCAGCCATCAGCCATTAGCCATTAGCCATTAGCCATTACCCAATCCATCATCGTTGTGCCCTAACATTAATAAATTAAGTCAAGTACCATTTAACTTAGCCTCACCTGCCATGCTTAAAACTCTTTTCGGCGATCCCAACGCACGCAAACTGAAGAAATTTCAACCTTGGGTAACAGAAATAAACCTCTTAGAGGAAGATATCCAACGCTTGTCGGACGATGAACTCCGAGGCAAAACGGCTGAATTTAAACAGCGTTTAGAAAAAACTAAATCAGTTAATGAAGAAAAAGAATTACTCGATGAAATTCTCCCAGAAGCCTTTGCCGTGGTGCGGGAAGCCGGAAAACGGGTTTTAGGTTTGCGTCACTTTGATGTCCAACTTCTGGGGGGGGTGATTCTTCATAAAGGCCAAATTGCGGAAATGAAAACGGGTGAAGGTAAAACCCTGGTTGCTACTCTCCCAAGCTATCTTAATGCCCTTTCGGGTAAAGGTGTTCATATCATTACCGTGAATGACTATCTCGCGAGACGGGACGCGGAATGGATGGGACAAATTCATCGTTTTCTGGGTTTAACTGTGGGCCTGATTCAGCAACCAATGGAACCCGATGAGCGTAAGAAAAATTATGGCTGTGATCTTACTTATGCCACTAACAGTGAAGTCGGTTTTGATTATCTACGCGATAATATGGCGACAACTATGGATGAAGTGGTGCAACGTCCTTTCAATTTTTGTGTTATTGATGAAGTTGACTCGGTTTTGATTGATGAAGCTCGTACTCCTTTGATTATTTCGGGTCAAGTTGAACGTCCTAGTGAAAAGTATTTTCGCGCGGCTGATGCCGCGATCGCGCTCCAAAAAGAAAAAGAACATTATGAAGTGGATGAAAAAGCCCGTAATGTCCTATTAACCGATGAAGGGTTTGCCGAAGCGGAACGTTTTTTGGGGGTTCAAGATTTATATGACCCCAATGATCCTTGGGCTCATTATGTCTTTAACGCGATTAAGGCCAAAGAGTTATTTATCAAGGATGTTAATTATATCGTCCGTGATGGGGAAGTCGTTATTGTGGATGAGTTTACAGGCCGTGTGATGCCGGGCCGCCGTTGGAGTGATGGTTTACATCAAGCCATTGAAGCCAAGGAAAGAGTCGATATTCAACCGGAAACTCAGACTTTAGCTACTATTACTTATCAAAATTTCTTCTTGCTTTATCCCAAATTATCAGGGATGACGGGAACCGCGAAAACGGAAGAGGCCGAATTTGAGAAAATTTATAACTTAGAAGTAACTCTCATTCCCACAAATCGCACAACCAAACGTCAAGATTTATCCGATGTTGTCTATAAGACAGAATTAGGAAAATGGAAAGCCGTCGCGGAAGAATGTGCCGAATTACATCAACAAGGCCGTCCCGTTTTGGTGGGTACTACCAGTGTGGAAAAATCCGAGGTCCTTTCTGGTTTATTGAACGATCGCGGGGTAGTTCATAATTTATTAAACGCGAAACCCGAAAATGTAGAACGGGAATCGGAAATTATTGCCCAAGCGGGGCGCAAAGGCGCGGTAACTATTTCTACCAACATGGCTGGCCGAGGAACGGATATTATCTTAGGGGGAAATTCCGAATATATGGCTCGTCTGAAGGTACGGGAGTATTTTATGCCCCGTATTGTGCGCCCCGATGAGGAGGATAATGAGAGTGGAGTCGCGATGGTTTCTGTACCCGGTGTCAGTAAACGTGCGAAAGCTCAAGGTTTTGGTACTGGGGTAAAAACGAAAACTTGGAAGGCTTCAGAGGCGATTTTCCCCACTCAACTTTCCCCCGACACTCAGAAACTTCTCAAAGATGCTGTACAATTCGCGGTGAAGGAGTATGGGGAACGCTCTCTCCCAGAGTTACAGGCAGAAGATATCGTCGCGATCGCGTCGGAAAAAGCCCCCACATCCGATCCCGTGATTCAAAAATTACGCGAAGCCTATAATCAAGTGCGCCATGAGTACGAAGCCTTTACCAGTCAAGAACATAATGAAGTAGTAACCGCGGGCGGTTTGCACGTGATTGGTACGGAGCGTCACGAGTCGCGGCGTATTGATAATCAATTACGCGGACGAGCCGGCCGTCAAGGGGACCCCGGTTCCACTCGCTTTTTCCTCAGTTTAGATGATAACTTATTACGCATTTTTGGAGGCGATCGCGTCGCGGGTTTAATGCAAGCCTTTGGCGTAGAGGAAGATATGCCCATTGAGTCTGGAATGTTAACTCGTTCCCTCGAAGGAGCACAGAAAAAAGTCGAAACTTATTACTATGACATCCGTAAACAGGTGTTTGAATACGACGAAGTAATGAATAATCAACGTCGTGCTATTTACGCGGAGCGTCGCCGAGTTTTAGAAGGTCAAGACTTGAAGGAACAAGTGTTAAAATATGCAGAACAAACAATGGATGATATCCTTAATGCTTACATTAATCCCGATTTGCCTTCGGAAGAATGGGACTTGGAAAAATTAGTGAGTAAGGTAAAGGAATTTGTTTATCTGCTGGAAGATATGACACCGCAACAATTATTAGATTTAACGGTGGATGAAATCAAAATGTTCTTGCATGAACAAGTACGAAATGCTTATGATATTAAGGAAGCACAAGTGAATCTGTTACGAGGGGGATTAATGCGGGATGCAGAACGATTCTTTATTTTGCAGCAAATTGATACCCTTTGGCGAGAACATTTACAACAAATGGATGCACTACGAGAATCTGTTGGTTTGCGCGGCTATGGGCAAAAAGATCCCTTGATTGAATACAAAACAGAAGGTTATGAATTATTCTTGGATATGATGACCGATATTCGTCGTAATGTCGTTTATTCTTTATTCCAGTTTAGTCCACAACCACCCGCGGTGCCAACCGAAACCGAAGCCGAAACGGTTTAAGTCAAGGGTTAAAACCCCTCTCCAGAAACCGGGAAAATGATCGGGAATTTTACTCCTGAAAAGGGGTAAATATTTCCGCAAAACCCGGTTCATCGTTGAGTGATTAAGGGAATTTTAAATGAAAAATGTGCAAATTTTGTCGATTTAATAAAGTAGAGCAGGCATCTTGCCTGCTCATCTTGCCTGCTTTCGATATCAGGGGTTTCCCGAAAACCCAATGCTCAAGTTATTTAATGTTTATTCCTGAAGTACATGGATTTTTTATCAGTACCTCCTAAATCTGCAATACACGATATAGCAACTGCCAAGGCTATTAGGACAGATTTTGTAGGGGCTCTTTCACCCGAATTTATCCCACAAACAAATAACCTCCAAAAACCCGCCCCACCCCACTAATAA
>JBEDKD010000429.1:0-10576 GCA_041172365.1 Cyanobacteriota bacterium
AAGTCGAGTTGGTAATGTGAAGGGAAAGGTGAGAAGGCCGAAGTTTCAACGTTTTTCCTTCTTCCCTCTCCTCCCTCTCCTCCCCCTCCTCCTCTTCCCCCTCTTCCTTCTTCCTTCTTCCTTCTTCCTTCTTCCTTCTTCACTTCTGAGCTAAAACCTTTGCCAGCCAATCTAAAATAATGGGATTAACCTTTTCGGGACATTCATCTTGGGGACAATGGCCAACCCCCTCCAGTAGGAGCAATTCTAGCCGAGGATGATATGGAACAAAATCTTGGGGACGAGCCAAACGTGGGGGAATCATGCCATCTTCTTGACCCCAAAGTAATAAAATGGGAAGATTAACATCGACAGTCCCTAAGAGTTTTTTCACTGAAAGACCAAATTTCGGATCACTAGAGCCTTTACATAATAGACAGAAAGCCCGGGCGGAGCCGCGATCGGTTGTGGGTTGAGTAATCATCTCCACTAAATCCTCAGTTACTCGATCGCGATCGTGATAGGCCAAGCGAAGCCAAGCGCGAATAATACCCCGACTTCGCAAAATAGAAAAAAGAGGCCTCAACAACAAAGGGGACATAAAAAAACGTTCGATGCCGCCAACTATGGGTTGTAGGGTTGGGGGCATCATCTCAGTACGCACCCCCGGATCAGGAAGACTCATCATGATTAATCCCTTTACCATCTCAGGATGGGCAGCCGCGGCAGCTAAAGCAATTAACGAACCAATAGAATTACCGACTAAAATGACAGGTTGACCAATAAAAGTGCGCCAAAAATGATAAACCTGATCCACCCATAGCCCCACATTGTATAAAACAGGAGCTTTTTGAGAAGCCCCAAAACCTAATAAATCCAAAGCATAAACCGATCGCGATTCAGCAAAGACCTCCAAATTATGTCGCCAATGGCCCAGAGAAGCCCCAAAGCCATGCAATAAAATCATAGGAGTCGGGGAAACGCGATCGACATCAGAGATGGGAGGACCCTGGGGACGCGCATAAGTATAACGGATATGCCAACCGCGCCAGAACCAAGTCCGTTGAGTGCCTACTTTTTCATACCAAGGCAAAGAAATCATCACAAGGGTCCATCCTCACAACATAACTTTACAATTGTCGCTCAAACCATGATAAATCAAAGTTTCAGGGGGAAAAGACACGGAAAACCGTAGGATTGAGAGAAGAAAAAAATCCCCCTAGAGGTAAAATAAGTATCAAACTGTTAAGGAATTTCCAGAAAAATAGACAGAAACCTAATCATACTGAGTAGAATGACAAGTACAAGGAAGCCACATTATTAACCAACTGCTTGCATACTGAATGCCTGTGATCGAAAAAAGACAAAATCGCAATCTCCCCCAGATTAACGAAAACATCCGATATTCCAAAATACGGGTGATCGATACTGACGGAGGCCAATTAGGGATTCTCACTCCGAGTGACGCGTTGCGCCTCGCGGAGGAAAAGGAACTAGATTTGGTACTCGTCAGTGATAAAGCTGATCCACCAGTTTGCCGAATTATGGACTACGGCAAATTTAAGTTCGAGCAAGAAAAGAAAGCACGAGAAGCCAAACGGAAGCAACATACCGCGGACGTTAAGGAAGTGAAGATGCGCTACAAAATTGAGGAACACGATTATCAAGTGCGCCTCTCTCAAGCCGATCGCTTTCTCAAAGCGGGAGATAAAGTTAAAGCCACTATCATGTTCCGAGGCCGGGAAATCCAACATAGTAACTTAGCTGAAGATTTGCTCAAACGTATGGCCACCGACTTGCAAGAAATTGCAGAAGTCCAACAATCTCCTAAAAAAGAGGGGCGTAGCATGATGATGTTACTCTCTCCCAAAAAATAGGAAAATGGTGATGGGTGATGGGTGATGGGTGATGGGTGATGGGTGATCGAAGCATTTAAACCAGAGAAAGTAAGACAAGCATCCTGCTTGTCACAGGTCCAAAGCCTGTGTTACTGGACTTTTAAATGCGTAACAGCTTAGGGACTACGGACTGGGGACTGTGGGGAGACAAGGGGAGTGGGGGAATTCGCCAATACCCAAAACCCAATACCTAAAACCTAAAACCTAAAACCCAGGACCTAATACCCAATACCCAATCCCCTATTCGCCCAAGAATCAGGGGTAACGCGACTATAGAGGGGTTTTAAGACTGCATGGAATTAACAAATCAGTGGTTTAGTAAAAACCGATGGATTCAAGGATTATTAAGATCGATCAATATCCGCCCCGAAGAAGTCGAGCGGACTTTTTTGATGTTCGCGGTGTATACGGTTACGTCCGTGGGACTGATCTGGTTAGAACTGAGTACCGTCAGTCTCTTTCTGGATGAATATGGCGCGGACAAACTGCCTTGGATTTACATCGCGAGCGCGGCATCGGGGTCTGGTTTAGGATTTATTTATTCTTGGTTGCAAAAAGTGTTACCCCTGCGTCGGGTAATTGTGGTCATCATGTGGTTTATGGCGACCCCCCTGTTTCTATTTTGGTTCGGCATTGGTCGAGAACAGGGTATATATATTTTTAACTATAAATTGACCATTGGTTTTATCACAATTTTTCTCTCCTGGCTGTGGGTAGAAGCTTGCTATAACCTCGATGATCTGAATACTTCCATTACATCTAATCAACTTTTTAATATTCGAGAAATTAAACGAACCTATCCCCTCGTTAGTAGTGGTTATTTGGTCGGGGGTGTAGTTAGTGGTTTTTCTCTGCCCCTGCTGCAAAAGGTTGTCACATTACACAATATGGTTTTAGTTTCCGGCTCGATGGTACTGATCGGATCGGCAATCCTGTTATTTCTGTCAGAGCGTTATCAACAGGCCTTTCCCGATCATGCCCGGTGGACCGATGATGAAGATGAGCAACCGGAATTTACCACTCGCCGTGTTCAAGGGCCTCTGCAAGGTTATATTTGGGCCTTAATTGCTTTTTTCGCGATCGCGGAAGTGCTGTTAGTTTTAGTAGATTTTCAATTTTTCACCCAAATCGAATTAAAGTACCCCGATGAGGCAGAAATCGCGAAATTTCTGGGTTTGTTTGAGGGAACAATGAGTCTTTGTCAAGTCGCGACTCAGTGGTTTGGTTCCAGTCGCCTGGTAGATCGAGCGGGGGTTTTTGTCACCGCGATGGTGTTGCCCGCGTTCACAACATTTGTGGGGAGTTTCTCTTTAGTGGGAGGCTTGTTTTTCCGGTTTCCTGTGTTTCAGGGCATGGTGGGTTTGCGCTTTGTGGATGAGTTATTTCACTACACACTGCAAGAAACGACGGGTCCGGTTCTGTTTCAACCCATTCCTGATAGTATTCGTAGTTCCATTCAAACGATGGTAAATGGGGTCGCGGAGCCTTTATCTACCGGATTGACTGGGGTCGCGATCTTAATCATTCTGTGGATTTCGGAACATCTGCTCAATATTGAGGACGAAAAAGAACTGCTCAATGCCCAAAGTTTGGTGTTTATTGGTTGTATTATTATCGTCGCGCTGTTCTGGTTAGGGGTAATCTGGTATATCCGCACCCAATACGTCAATATTTTGGTCAAAAGTGCGGAGCGTGGGCGTTTAGGGGTATCAGATGTCGATTTTCGTGCCTTTAAACGTGCTGTAGTGGAAACCTTGGAAAAACCGGGTTTGGAAGCGGATAAGCGTTCTTGTATTGAACTTTTGACTCAAATTGATCCAAAAAATGTGGGAGAGGTACTGGCTCCTCTGTTGGATGTGTTAACTCCGGCTTTACAGCGGCAGAGTTTAGAAGTGATGCTTAATCACCCGAATCCCGCGTATTTGGAACCAGTGAGAAAGTTGACTCATCAAGCTTTAGCTCCAGAGGTTTTGGCTTTGGCTTTGCGTTATGTCTGGTTGACGGAAGCGGAACCCGATATTGAACAATTACGCCCCTATTTACAATGGACGGTGGACGCGGTGGTTCGCTCTACCGCGGCCGCGTTGATTATGCGGAGGGGCGATCGCGAACAAAAGGCAGAAGCGACGAATGCTTTACGTCGTATGTTGAATAACAAACAGGAAAAGGAACGGGTAATGGGAACCCGAGCCCTGGGTGAGGCGGACTATTTACAGGGGTTACGTCTTTATATTCCGAATTTGTTACAGGATGAGTCCCTGCGGGTCCGTTGTGCTCTGTTAGATGTGATTGCTTCGACTCACTTGGAGGAGTATTATCCTTCTTTATTACGGGCTTTAGCTTATAAATCGACCCGCGAAGCCGCGGTACAGGCTTTGGTTCGTTTGGAAAATGACGCGATTCCTTTTTTAGTGGATTTAGCGGAAGATTCTCATAAATCTGATTTAGTGCGCTTACAAGCTTGGACGGCTTTGGGTGAAATTGGGACTCTGGAAGCTTTGAATGCTCTGGGGAATAATTTGATGACTTCTTGGGGTCAGACTCGTCGTAATATCCTTCGTATTCTGCTGAAAATGCCTGGGGAAAGTGGGATTGAGTGGGTTTCTGATCACATTGGCCGTCTGGGTTTAGAAATGCTCATTGAGCAAGAATTGATGTTTATGGGGCAGGTTTACGCGGCCATCTTAGATTTATCATCGGTTGTGGGTTTGTCCGTTGATAGTTATAGTCATTCTTCTCAGGGGGAAAATATTTCTTTGAGTATGAGTGACTATGTGGAATTATTACGACGGGCTCTGCGGGGTTTGGAAGCTGACGCGGTGGAACGGTGTTTCCTTTTGATGAAGTTTCTTTACCCTTTGGATGCTGTTCAAGCTGCCGCGTTTAATATTCAATCAGATTCCCGCTCTAGTGTGGCACGGGGGTTGGAAATCTTGGATAATACGGTGGATATTGCGAGTAAGCGGGCTTTGATTAATGTTTTGGATCAACATTCGGAAATTGAAAAGCTCAAACATCTTTCAGAGTTGATGGCTTATGAACCGATGTCTCCCAGTGATCGTTTACGCCGAATGTTAGAGTTACGCCATTTCTTATCGGATTGGTCCTTAGCTTGTTGTTTTCATCTGGCGCGATCGGCTCGTTGGAGTTTAACCGCGGAGCAGACTTTGGTTTGTTTGCGTCACCCCACGGGCTTTGTCCGCGAAGCGGTACTCGCGTATTTGCGAATTGCTTCCCCGCGGGCTTTGGTGGAATTACTACCAATGTTACAAAATGATTCTGATAACTTGGTTTGTTCCCAAGTACAGCAAATGATGACTGAGTTGGGGGTTTCTCCAACAGTTTCTCCATCGAGAGCTTGACATATTATTTCATTTCTATAAATCGCGTATGTTAACGAGCGTTGAACGCCTATTGTTTGTCAGGGGAGTTCCTATTTTTAAGGAACTACGGGATGATTTTCTCGTGCGTCTCGCGTCGGTGATGGATGAGTTATCTTTCCCGACGAAACATGGCATTTTTACAGAAGGGCAAGAGGGGCGATCCCTCTATATTGTTGTTTCTGGACGAGTGCGGGTTCATTTGGGCGATCGCGATTTGGCCCAGTTAGAACAGGGTGCTTGTTTTGGTGAAATGTCTTTGTTTGATGCTGAACCGCGATCGGCTTCTATCACGACACTTGAACCTTGTGAATGTTTGATGTTGACTCAAATGCAATTGTATGACGCGATTGATGAAACACCAGGCATTGCTGTTAATATTATTCGTCTTTTGTCTCGACGAATTCGTGAATTGAATCAAAAGTTAAATGTAACTAAACAAAGTCTTGAACAAGCTACTTTAGAGAGTAATTCTGATTTAAAGGTTAAGAATTAAGTAAGAATTAAGCTCAAGTTGAAAATGTGCAATCAGGGGCGATAACCCTAGGGGATCTGCGTATTATGATCTTGTTCTCTTTACGCGATCGTTTCTACGTTGTGATGGGAGGATATCCAGATTCTTAATTGTTGGCAATACAGTCGTGAGTTATTCTTGGGCAATTTTCGACAAATTGTATCAATTTGGTGGTATCCCAATGGATAAGAATATAGTATGGAGAGTAGGGTTAATTCAGGAATTGACCCTACAATCGCCTCCGTAATTGTCCCAAATCTCTTGACTCCTGCTTATATTGATATTCTCATCCATTATATCACATTTCTCTGACTCATAAGACCTAATTTCTTCCCTGTTTCCTGTGAAGAGTTTCCTGTTAAGAGTTCCCTCGTCAAAGGATAAAACTTTGTCCCTCACCAGTATGAGACTTGCTATATCTTATGCTTTTTTTTCATTTAAAAAAGTCCAATGAGTAGAATTTTACTGATCTTAAAACACAAAGAAAATAGTCGTTTATTATCGGAGTGGCTGGGAAATTCCTATCAAGTATTGTTGCCAAAATATCAGGAAACTGGGGATGATACTTTTTGGGAAGAACCTTTTGATCTGTGTATTATTGATGGGTATTTTCTCCATCTCTATTGGGAACGCGTAAAACTGAGACGCAAAAGCGAACAACCTGTTTTTTTACCGATACTTTTTGTTACCTCTTACCCCAATGTCACCTTAGAAACTAGAAATTTGTGGGAATTTATAGATAAGTTAATTATTACTCCTATTGCGAAAAAATCCTTACAAACAGATGTCGAAGTATTATTACGATCGCGTCGTCTGTCTTTACAATTAAAATTAAATCAATCCGGGGAAGAATTTGATAATAATCAACAATCGAAAGCCCTGGCACTTTTGCAATTAGAAGCGGATTTACGCAAGGCGATCGAGGAGGGAAATCAATTTCAAGTCTATTATCAACCGATTGTTTCATTACAACAGGGAACGATCGCGGGTTTTGAAGCATTGGTGCGTTGGAATCATCCCAAACAAGGATTAATTGCACCGGATAAATTTATCCCCGTCGCGGAAGAAACGGGTTTAATTTTGTATATAGATTTATGGGTATTACAAGAAGCCTGTCGACAAATGCGAATTTGGCAATTATCTTTACCAGGTGCGGCGCGTTTAAAAATTAGTGTAAATTTTTCCAGTAAGCAGTTTTCGCAACTGAATTTACAGGAAAAAATCGCGAAGATTTTAAAAGAAACTGATTTAGAACCGGAAAGTTTAAAATTAGAATTGACAGAAACTAAACTTTTAGATATTGCCCAATCAACTATGACGACATTACTGGAAACTAAATCTCTAGGAATAGAGTTAGTTTTAGATGATTTTGGTACGGGTTATGCTTCCTTTAGTTATTTACATAATGTCCCGATTGACGCGTTGAAAATTGACCGTTCTTTTATTTGGAAGATGGGAGGTGATGAAAATAGTAAAAAAATCGTTTTGTCCATTATTCACTTATCTCATAAGTTGGGAATGTACGCGATCGCGGAAGGTGTAGAAACAGTAGAACAATTCGCACAATTAAAAAAATGGGGTTGTGAATATGGCCAAGGTTATTTATTTGCTAAACCTTTAAATAGTGCTGCCGCTTGGGAATTAATCGCGAGTAAACCAATTTGGTCATAATTTTTGTAGGTTGGGTTCAGCCGAACATTCTCTTGTTAATAAAAAAGAACCCATACATACTCAACCCAACCTACTTCATAATATCATTGATCAGGGCTGGTTTACCAGTATTGAGGTTATATAAAAAAGAACCTGGTGAACTCGCCCCTACCATCAATCGTCGTTTATTTATTGTCTTCATTATATCATCAACTATTGGGGCGGGTTTACCAGTATTGAGGTTATGTAAAAAAGAATCTGGTGAACCCGCCCCTACCATCAATCGTCGTTTATTTATTGTCTTCATTCCTTCAGTTGAAAGATCGGAAATTCCCCCTTGGTGTCTTTGTGTCTTTGTGCTTTATTTCTTATTGTCCCATAGGTTTTTCATAATGGTATGATCAATCCGGCTACTTCGTTGTCTCAAATCTCTATATTGGCTTAAGGTGATGCACAATCACGCAAAAACCATTAAAATAAATTTATTGCCCTTTATTATTTATTCCTGACAACCGTTGATTCAAGCAGAAACTCTCGAACTACTAGAATGGCCTCGCCTTTGTCAGCACTTGGCCACCTTTACCGCGACGAAATTGGGTGCGATCGCGGCTCAACATTTGCCGATCCCCACGACTCAAGGGGAGACAATCCAACTTTTAGCCCAAACTCAAGAGGTTTATCTTTTAGAAAGTCATTTGGCTTCAAGCCTCAGTTTTGATGGAATTGAAGATATTGGTGTCTCTTTAGAAAGAGCCGAACTTAAGGGTATTTTATCCGGTGAGGAGTTATTGGCGATCGCGACTACTTTGGCCGGGGCTCGTCAATTACGGCGAGTTATTGATAATCAAATGGATGCTCCTGTTTTAACGGAATTAGTATCACAATTACGGACTTATCCAGAAATTGAGCAAGATATTCATCGTTGTATTGATGAGCGCGGCAAAGTTAGCGATCGCGCTTCGGTAAAACTCGCGAATATTCGAGAACAAATGCGTCATGTACGCGATCGAATTTATCAATCTTTGAATAATATCTTACAACGACAAGCTAACGCGATCCAAGAGCAAGTAATTACTCAAAGGAGCGATCGTTTTGTCATTCCTGTCAAATCTCCCCAAAAAGATGCCATTCCGGGTATTGTTCACGATACCTCAATGAGTGGAATGACACTCTATATAGAACCCCATAGTATTGTCAATTTGAATAATCAAATGAGACAATATATACGTCAAGAACAAGCAGAAGAAGAGGTAATTCGTCAAATATTAACCGAAAAAATTGCCGAAGTAAAACCCGACTTAGAACGATTATTAATTATTGTCACCACTCTGGATTTAGCCACAGCCAAAGCCCGTTATAGTCTCTGGTTAGAAGCAAATCCTCCTAAATTTATTACCACAAAAACTGAAATTGTCAATAGTGAAACAGAACAAAAAATCCCGATTCCCCAAGATCCGGTAACATTACGTCAATTACGACATCCCCTATTAATTTGGCAAGAAAAATATGAAGAAGGTCCAGGGGTTGTTCCCATTGATTTAATCATTCAACCCTCTATCCGTGTCGTGGCGATTACCGGACCCAATACCGGGGGAAAAACCGTAACACTAAAAACACTTGGATTAGCGACATTAATGGCAAAAGTGGGGTTATTTGTACCCGCGAGGGAACCCGTAGAGTTACCCTGGTTTAATCATGTTTTAGCCGATATTGGGGATGAACAATCTCTCGAACAAAGTTTATCAACTTTTTCAGGACATATTCGCAGAATCTCGCGTATTTTAGCCGCCCTTAATGCTCAGGAAAATCAACAAGAAAATCCCGCACAATCTCTAGTTTTATTAGATGAAGTCGGTGCGGGTACAGATCCCTCCGAAGGAAGTGCCCTCGCGATCGCGCTATTACAATATTTAGCCAATCATACTTTATTAACGATCGCGACTACCCACTTCGGGGAACTAAAAGCCTTAAAATATGAAGATGAACGCTTTGAAAATGCCTCCGTGGAATTTGACGATCGTTCCCTGCGCCCCACCTATCGTTTATTATGGGGAATCCCCGGAAGATCAAACGCGTTAACCATTGCGAAAAGACTGGGTTTATTACCAGAAATAGTAGAAGACGCGCAAAATTATGTCGGAGGAGCATCAGAAGAAGTTAACCAAGTGATCGCGGGATTAGAAGCGCAACGGAGACGTCAAGAAAGGAAGGCGAAAGAAGCATCGGATTTACTCAAACAAACGGAAAAACTACATCAAGAAGTATCTGAAAAAGCCGCGTCTTTACAACAACGGGAAAGAGACTTAAAAACGGCCCAAGAAATCGCGGTGAAAGAAGAAATTATCGCGGCTAAAGGCGAAATTGCCAAAGTGATTCGTCGTTTACAAAAGGGCAATATTACTGCCCAAGAAGCCCAAAAAGCGACGGAGAACTTAAATCAAATTACCGAAAAATACTTACCTTCGCGTAAAGAACCCCCTAAACCTAAACCCGGATATAAACCCCAAATAGGGGAAAGAATACGGTTAATTTCCTTGGGGCAAACCGCGGAAGTTTTAAGTATTGCTGAAGACTCAGAAGAATTAACCGTGCGTTTTGGTTTAATGAAAATGACGGTGAAATTAGGTGAAATTGAATCACTGGATGGGAAAAAACCTGATACGGGAAAAACTAAAACCCAGAAAACTGAGGTGAAAAGCCATAAGTCAGATACTTCTGTTACTACTGTTTCTCCATCTCCTGTGATGGTTCGTACTTCTCAAAATACGATAGATTTACGAGGTATGAGAGTCTCTGATGCGGAAATAGAATTAGATCGCGCTCTGGCTCACGCGATCGAGTCTGGTGTTTTATGGATTATTCATGGAAAAGGAACCGGACAACTGAAAAAGGGAGTCCATCAATTTTTAAATTCTCATCCCCAAGTCTCTCATTATGAGCAGGCATCTCAAGCTGATGGTGGTGGTGGAGTAACGATCGCGTATCTGAATTGATGAAGAAGTGCTATATCCTTGCTGTAGGGGCGGGTTCACCCAGATATTTGAGAGCCACGAAAAAATGATATAAACCCGCCCCGATTCCACACGATCGCGCTTTTTTTTACGGTAGGGGCGGGTTCATCCAGATATTTGAAAGCCAGGAAAAAATGATATAAG
>JBEDKD010000430.1:0-4059 GCA_041172365.1 Cyanobacteriota bacterium
ATTCCCTAATCCCCAGTCCCCAATCCCCATTACCCATTACCCATTACCCATTATGAAGATAGATAAAGAACAAGTACACAAAGTAGCCCATCTAGCCCGACTGGAATTAACTCCAGAGGAAGAGGAAAAATTTACTACTCAATTAAGTAGTATTTTGGATTATTTTGAACAGTTAAGCGAACTCGATACGAGCCAAGTTAAACCCACTACGCGCGCGATCGATGTTAGTAATATCACACGCAGCGATAAATTAGAACCCTTTGCTAATTTAGAAGGAATTTTCGCGTGTGCTCCAGAGCAAGATGGTGAATTTTTCCGCGTTCCCAAAATTCTTTAGGATTAATAAAGTAGTGCAGGCATCTTGCCTGCTTTGGGGCAATTATGGGCGAAACTACCAAGCCAATAGTCAAGTTATTAAATTTCCATTCCTTAACCATTAAACATCTCCTAAAAATTGGATCAATGGCAGGCTAATACCTACCCTACAGTATTTTATGGAGATGTCTATTCTATCGAACTAAGGCATGAAGAAAAGAAAAGACAAGAAAAGAGAGGAATCCTTGTTTTCTAGGAGATTTCTACTTTCCTAATCGTATTTTTCCTGTAAACTTCTCTCTTTTCTTTCCTCTGTGTACTCTGTGCCTTTGTGGTTCATTTAATTATTCTGATGGGATTGTCACCCGGCAGATAATACCCCTTAAAGGACGCGTAAACTACTGGCAACGGTATCGAGAAACTCCATCTGGCAAATTTCGCCGATCGCGCTTTGAAAATTCCCTTCCTTCACATCGTGAGTCACTATCACAATTTCCGCCAAATTGCCATGAAATCCCGTTTGGACAATAGACTCAATACTGACATGATGATCGCCAAAAATTGTGCCTAATTTGCCAATTACTCCGGGGATATCTTTGGTAAGAAAACGGGCATAAAAACGGGTGACAAGTTCTTCCATCGGGGCAATTTTACAATAATGTTGATGGGAACAACTTAACAAGGGATGGGGAATGGGTTCCGTTTCTGTTTGCAAAATTGCCGTGATATTCATAATATCAGCAACTACCGCGCTCGCCGTTGGTCCGGCCCCCGCACCTCGTCCATAAAACATTACTTGTCCAATGGGATCTCCTTCAAACAAAACGGCATTAAAAACACCATTAATACTCGCTAAAGGATGGGTTTTCGGAACTAATGTGGGATGGACTCTTAAGGATAAAATTTCATCATCAACCACGTCTAACCTCTCTGTGCTAAGGGCAGAAGAAGAGGGAATTGTATTGGCAATTGCTAATAATTTAATGACAAAACCCAGTTTATCCGCATAGGCAATATCAGACGCGGAAACTTTAGTAATCCCTTCGCGATAAACTTCCTCTAATTTAATGCGACCATTAAATGCTAAAGACGCGAGAATTGCCAATTTATCCGCGGCATCATAACCTTCTACATCTGCCGTGGGATCGGCCTCTGCATAACCTAATTTTTGGGCATCCGCGAGGACATCGGTAAAATCAACACCCTCCGTTTGCATTCTCGTTAGGATATAATTAGTAGTACCATTGACTATCCCTGTAACACTTTTAACGCGATTTGCCCCTAAAGATTGTTTCAGGGTTTGAATGATCGGAATCCCGCCACAAACCGCGGCTTCTAACATTACATAAACGCCTTTTTCATTAGCGGAGGTAAAAATTTCTGGCCCAAACCTAGAAATAACCGCTTTATTAGCCGTAACAATGTGTTTTCCGTGAGAAATCGCTTTCAGAATTAGGGACCTCGCGGGTTCTATACCCCCCATTACTTCTACGATAATATCGACATCGGGATCTGTTACGATCGCGTCTAAATCCGTTGTGAAGAGATGATCGGGAATGGGGAAAGAACGAGATTTAGCGCGATCGCGTACCCCCACACGAGTAATTTCTAAATCTTTTAAGAGGGGATGACGGTTTTGGGGAGAGAGTAAAATCTCCGCGGTTCCCCCTCCGACAGTCCCTAAACCGAGCAAACCTATTTTTATAGTCACAATGATGATCCTTAGAAAATTAATTAACTCAAAATAATTCTATAATAAAAAGCTGAGATCAAAATAAGTGTTCGTAAAGACAGTTTACCGTTTTTCTGAGAAATTGTCCAGTGCGATTTAGCTCCTTATTGTAACTTTTTGGGAAAGTTGTTATAGCCTTTCGACTAAAGATGGAGTAGGCCAAAACCCAGTGTTTTCAAGCGTTTTAAGTTTAAATGAATACCTCCATAATCCCAGAAGTGCTATAAGACACTAAGATTTATGATCTTACCACCAAGGCACTAAGACACTAAGACACTAAGATTTATGATCTTACCACCAAGGCACTAAGACACTAAGATTTATGATCTTACCACCAAGGCACTAAGACACTAAGAAAGGAAAGATTTATGGTATAGCCTTTCGACTAAAGATGGAGTAGGCCAAAACCCAGTGTTTTCAAGCGTTTTAAGTTTAAATGAATACCTCATCTATCCCAGAAGTGCTATAACAAAATTCTAGCCTTTTTTTCAAGACTGTATAACCCGATTATTAGGTAGAGGCGGGTTAAGCAGTATCAAGGTTATGTAGAGAAAATATCGGTGAATCAGCCCTACTAATTTTAATGTTTTCTGTCAGGAAATAATTGACATTCTCTGACAGTGGGCTGATTAACTTCATTAATTCTCGACGTAAGAAAACGATCCATCCATCCCTCAAAATAAACACGATTTGCCTTTTTCTGTTCCGGCTCATTCGTATTAATGGGATAAGGAGCTAATCCGATAATAGCCGCGGTTGTCACACAATACATTGACTTTTGGAAAGTTTGACAAATTTGCACTCGCAAATCATCTTCCCCCCGACAACTTTTACGATAAATACTATGTAAATAATCTGGGAGATAATGTCTCATATCTTGCATTAATTGAGTCGGTGGAATACCTGCACCGCCAATGGGTAAAGGGTCCGCGTATAATGCACCATAGGTAAAATCTTTTTGTTCGTCGGGAATTTGATGGGCTTGGGCATTATAAGAAACTGTACCGAAAAAGGCTGTACCTCGGAAGAAAACAGCCTCTACATAGGGGACTGCTGTATCCATTAAAAAGGTTAATTTTGCCGATTTCGGGATAAGATCATAAACTTGATCTCGAATTTTGACACTGTAAGTAATGGGTTTATTCGCGTCGGCAACTAATCCCGCTAAAATGTGATTAACTACATCAGCTATGGATTTTATCTCTCCGTGATCGTAACGATCTGATAAGGAAATGAACATATCACTCATTACCCGCCAAAATTGTCCTAATCCACTATAATAAGCTAAGACTCGGACTTGTTCGGGTAAAAATTCGGGAAAGAGTTTGTTCAGGCCTAACATGATAAAATTGTTTTTGAGTTTGGCCGCGATCGCGTTCTCTGCCAACTGCAAAAACTGAGGGGAATCTAAATAAGAATCTAAACCACCGCCCCCATGCCAAAGCATTGTTCGCATACAATATTCGGCATATTCAAAATTAATGCGATCGTGCCACCAATGTTTTAATAACTTATCTATACTAATCTCCCCATCAAAGTATTTAAAAAAGGGAAATAACTCTAAAAATTGATGTTCCGCGATATAGATAAGATTACGAGAATAGGCATCCAAAACTATGCCATAACTTTTCAGAATACCCACAACTTCGATAACATTTTCTGGGGTATCTACTAATAAAGCTTTGCCAGACTCTAAACGATCAATATACTCAGCTAAGGGATGAATAGAAGGCGTTAATGGTGTAGTTGTCATAAGTTTAATACCCTAGGTTAATCGTATTTTTTATCGGATGAATTTTGTCTGATAAGCCATCGACGCATTTAAACCACATAAAGTAGGACAAGCATCCTGCTTGTCACCAGAGCCCAAGCCTCTGTTACTAATAGTCACAGACAAGATGCCTGTGTTACTAATAGTTAGAGAGCCCAAGCCTCTGTTACTAATAGTCACAGGCAAGATGCCTGTGTTACTAATAGTTAGAGAGCCCAAGCCTCTGTTACTAATAGTCACA
>JBEDKD010000431.1:0-10232 GCA_041172365.1 Cyanobacteriota bacterium
GCTCTAACCAATTGAACTACAATCCCAATAAATTTTTATATCTTTAATTATAATTAATAAATTAAGTCGATGTCAAGATTTTTAGAATATTTTATAAAATAGGAGAAACAGGGATTCGAACCCTGGGTACAAATATTTGTACGATAGATTAGCAATCTATTGCTTTCGACCACTCAGCCATTTCTCCTAAGTTTATAAAATAGAAGTAGTAGATGGCTCTGGTGGGATTTGAACCTACGACCTTGGGCTTATGAGTCCCCTGCTCTAACCACTGAGCTACTGAGCCAATCTATTTCACAGTTTTTTAATTTATCACACCTCACTGGATTTGTCAAGGACTTTCGTGAATTTTTTGTATTTTTTTTCTCCATCAGGAGAGGGGTGGGCCGAACCCACCCACCAGCTTAAATGACCCCAGGGCATAGGTCGCGATCGCCTCCACAATTATTGCTCAGAGGCAACGGAGGGATTAGAGGGTAAAAATGCCATCGGATCAACAGCACCTTTACCACTTGGATGAATTTCAAAATGCAAGTGAGGGCCTGTACTGAAGCCTGTTGAACCCATTTCAGAGATTTGCTGACCTTGGGTCACTTGCTGACCTTCGCGGACTAAAATGCGGTCATTATGGGCATAGAGGGTGACAGAACCATTGGGGTGAGTAATTTCCACCAGATAGCCATAACCACCATCATTAAAGGCCGCGTAAGTCACGGTACCATCATCCGCCGCCACAACGGGAGTACCAATAGGCGCGGCAATATCAATGCCTCGGTGCATCCGTCCCCAACGCCAACCATAACCAGAGGTAAACGCGCCCTTCGAGGGCCAAATAAAGCCCTTCGATTGGGAACCACCGGGTAAATAGCGATCCGCTCCTGGTAAGGGTGGTAACTCAGGAGATACCATGCGTCCTAATGCTGAATTATTGAGAGGATCATAAACTCCCGCCCCGATGGGTGCTGTTGCCACTACAGAGGGTTTAGGAGTTGTGGAAGGAATTGTTACCGAGGTTGCCAACTTGGTGGTGGCCGATAATTCTTGGTTAGATTTCTGGGATTTTTCTACCCATTGTCTCATTTGACGAGAACTCATTTCCTTCTGGGCTGTGGGCAAGGAGTTCTGGGGTTGATATTCGGGGTTGCGGGGTTCTTGGCGTTCTTGCACAGAAGATACTTCCGCGACTTTCATGTCGGGGGTTTCCTGATTAGAGGTTGCCCTCTGTGACTCAGCATAAAGTCGGTCTAAATCAGCGCGTAAACGTCCGCCGTAACCATGATGTAATTCTGAGGTTTTTACTGGTTGTACAGGGTTTTTTGTGCTGATTTCCTTAACTACCAAAGGCATGGCATTTTTGACGGCTGTGGGTTCTGTTACAGTCGTGCTTGTCTGAGGTGCTGTGGCAGAAGGGGAGAAAACAATGGTTGCGGGTGTTTCCGAGCCGGAAGTATCGGCAGTTAGGGGAATGGGAGTGGCTTGGGCAACACGGGGAACCGTTACCGTGTTCAGGGGTTCCTCTTTACTTGATGCCGCGTCTGTAGACCTTCCTGCGCCTGACTCAACTACACTTTTCACCGTGGGAGCCACTGATGAATCTGTAGTGATAGGTGCTGGAACAATGATATTAATGCCGTTACCGGAGTTGGAGATTAACTCCTGGGTTTTTAAACCTTGGGGAATTTTTAAGGTTTGATTAACCTTGAGTAAATTGGGATTTGACAGGTTATTGATTTGGATGATTTCCGCGACAGATACCCCGTAAGTCGCCGCGATGGAATTTAAAGTATCTCCATCCTGAACCTGATATATCTTGAGATCCGTCCCCATCACTGTTTCAGAGGGCGCGATCGTCGCGCTTCCCAAAGAATCAACCAGAGATGGAACGGTTTTGCCTTGAGTCTCCTCTTTCGTCCCAGATAGCTGTGAAGCCTGATTTTCTACTGACGTTTTCGGTTCGGAACTACTGACTTTTCCGGGTATGGGGGACTCATCAGGTACTAAGGAATTAACCCAAGAATTATTTGTCGTTTGTTGAGAATGATCAGAAGAGGAGACAACCGACGTTGGATTTGTGGTTGTTTGAGCCTCATTTTCCCTTCTTTGTCCCGATAAGCTCTCGGAGCTGGCTTCGCGGCGCGTTACAAAAGAATTGCCCCCATTTTCTTCTGCTGTGATGCTTGGTACAGAGGGAGTAGTTTTGTCCTTTGCCACAGGGGAAAATGTTTTGGACTTAATCACCCCAGAATTCCTCTGGGCAGTGGCATCAAACTCGGCTTGTCGAGAATTTTCCCAAACCGCGGCCCCTTTGAGTTGTTTTGTCCCTGCTGAAGTCGCAGCCGTGGCTTCGACTGAGGGGGGAATAACTGTTGCTACTGGATTAGCTTGGGTTGACTGGTTTTGAGATGTTGACTCTGCCGCGGTTGCTTTTTCCGCCGCGAGCACTTTATCGCCTTTTGAGGGCATCAGCAAACTAGATGCACCTACAGAAATTGCTAAACCAATGACGGCCGCGGATGTGCGAGCCAAGCTGGCGCCAGAGGTTCCCTGTTTGTTTGATTCTGTGCTTATTTCATTGCTGAAGATGTACGAATCAACAGGTTTTGTCCTATTCATATTTTTTCCGTTCAAAGAACGACCTCCTATCGAGAAGCGCGAACTGTCCTTGCATATACTCAAGGGGATTATCTGTCAGTGATGCCAATCACGTTTAACAAATATCCTATCTGTTTAGGCAAGAGTAGCTTGCTTTTTGATTTTAGACAAGCTTTCGGGTAACAAAATGGAAACAGTCGGTGACTCTGGTTCCACGGAAGGCTTACTAAATCTTATCTTTTCACGCGTCAGCTTTTGTCTAAGAAATTATTTAGCTGAATCCGCTTGCGTTATCTATATAACCTAATTTGAGGTAAATTTCCAGAAATCGGTTCTGCTGAGACTCGCGGGTTCTTCCGTGTTTCCTTTCCGATAAAACCCACTCTTCGCATCGCGGTAATTGCCTATTACTAAGGGGTTTGGCTCTGTTTATGGGAGTCATTATCCGGGTTGCGCCCCTCGTTTTTAGGATCACAAATTTCTATCTATCCTCTAGGGCTAATCTCTTTTCACCGATAGAAATATCTTATACAAGAATACCCCAATTGTCTGTGATCCCAGACCCGGAGGGCTGTGATCTGAGTAGGATATTAGAAATATCTATCATACCGATAAATTTTTTTATTGGCTCTGTCCTAATTGTCGTCGTGCTTCAAACAAGCCAACTGCAACACTAACGGAGAGATTTAAGCTTCTCACGCCCGGTTCGTTTATGGGAATATACAGTGTGGCATCGCAGGCTTTGAGCACTTCCGAGGGTAGTCCGGTGGTTTCGGCTCCAAATAATAGCCAGTCATTTTCTTGATAGGAAAATTGGCTGTAATTAAGGGTTCCACGGGTGCTATAGCCTAACATCCTGCCGCCGAGTTGTTGATGAATGGCTTTAAAGGCTTCTAGGCTTTCGTGGTAGTGCAGTTTGACGTAGGGCCAATAGTCTAAACCGGCTCGTTTTAGGTACCGATCGCTTATTTCAAAGCCCAAGGGGCCGACTAAATGGAGTTGGGTGGCCGTCGCGGCGCAAGTACGGGCTATATTGCCTGTATTGGGGGGAATTTGGGGATGAATTAGGACAACTTGAGGCATTCGGGTTTGGATAATTAGACAACCTTTGAGGGGGTACATCTCCCCATGATGGGGAAAGCAATGATAGTTTTTTTTTATATGTCTGCCATGACGATGATTGATTAGATATTCTAATCAGTCATTTCTGTCAGATGTCTGAACGGATATTCAGGTAACTAAGGGTTGACATAGTTTGTCTTCGAGTTCGAGTTCGAGTTGTGCCATGTCTTGAATGGCTTGGATCATTACCTGACGGCTATCCATGCCTTTTTCTATCTGTTTTAGCCATTGTTGGGCTGTATTCCCTTCGCGTAGGATTTTTTGTATGGGTGAGAGAAAACAAGCAAATCCTCTTTCTTTGGCTTTGGGATAGACTTCTTGATAAATTTCTTGAATCCATTCCCGCGCTAGTAGGGTTCTCCCATCATACCAGTGGCGTAGGGGCGCGTCTAAACTTTGATGCGCGATCGCGCTTTCGTTGTTGTCGGTAAGTTCGATTAAGTCTCGATCGCGGCTCATCGCGGGTAATATACTTTTTTGGAGGGGGTCTAGGGACGGATCTGCCATAGCTTGTTGAAGTCGCGCTTCTAATAGGGCTGTAACGGCCAATAATGAAAGAGGATTAACAATCAGGTCACAGATTCTTAATTCTAAGCGATTAAGATTATAGGGACGACGATCGCCATTAGGTCTGACAGAGGTCCAGAGGTGACGGACATTTTGCATCGTCCCAAGGATAAGTTGTTCTTCGGTCCACTGGATATAGTGATGATGACTTTCAAAGAGGGGAACGAATGCGGGAGTTTTGGGGAAGACACTCCAACGGGTAGAATGAGAACCCGTAACTTTACCATCAAGGAAGGGGGAAGAGGCACTTAAGGCGAGGTAAAGAGGGGCTTCGACTCGGACAAGACGCAAAAGACGCATCAGTAATTCGGTATCCTCCACCCCGATATTGATGTGAATACTCGCGGTGACAACGGTAGTACCGTAGGTTTGTTCAATGTAAGTATGATACGGATTTTGAGGATCTGAACGATAAAAGCGATCGCTTCCTCCCAGGGATAATGTACTTCCGGGTAATATGGTATAATCCCCTAATTTTCGGAGATAATTACGCAGATTTTGACGGGGACGGACAAGGGCACAAAGAGCGCGATCGTAATTACACAAAGGAGCCGTTGTATATTCAACATTACGGTTATCTGGTTCTCGGACAAAGCCATCAAGAGCCGCGACAATTTGATCAGAAAGACCAACAATATCCCCCTGGGGAGTACCTGTGTACATCTCCACTTCAAAGCCTTTAGATAGTAGCACGTTTGTTCCTCTATTGAGTTAGACTTATATTTGATATTATGACCTAAGTTGTACCTAAATAATAATTGATGATAGGTAATGGGGGATTAGTCATCGGATTAGGGATCAGAGAAAGATAGTCTTAAAGTGATTTACAGTTTAAGAGGTTTTACTTCCCAAGGGAAAGGACTATCTTCTTGCTCATTGTTAAAGATATAGTCATAGTCAAACCGGAAAGATTGGGCATGACGAATAATGGCAAATCCACAGCTTGTTACCATTTCCGTTGTAAAAGTCGCCATGACTAATTCAATTAATCTACGAGGTGTAATGTTAGGAACTTGGACAAAATAATCTCGTTTTGCAAAAAAAACATTTTTATCTTTAGGCACAACAAGTCCATTAAGTTTATGGGCATATTGAATCGGTTTTATATACTCTTGTATAAATTCTTCCTGGTTTTTTTGTAATCTCGCTAATCTTTCATGTTGTAACCAACTCATTTTAAACATAAGTGTAATAAACTCAAATCCTAAGATATAATTAAATACATTATTTTTTTCTTCTGTACTTAAAACTAATTTCAACGCGGATTCTAAATATTGGTCAGGCTGACGACGAACATCTTGGGCAGAATGAATATAAAATTGGCGAATATATCCGCGTAAAACGGCTTCAGAGAGATTAGTTTCTAGGCGAAATCCGATGAGATATTCTTTGACTCGTTCACTATTATAAATATCTTCTAGCATTTTTGATACTAGACCATCCGCGGTATATTCATCTAAAAATTCCGCTTGAACATCCGGGGGAGAAGCACATAAAATATGACATAAAGATAGGACATAACGACGTTCATTCCAATGTAAACTTTCGGCCCAATTTCTGACTTCTTTGGGTAAATTTTCCCAGACAATATTACCCGAAACTTCGGCAAATTGATGAGAATTTGTATCTTTTTTAGTCATATTTTTTCACCCTTAGACGCAGTGAGAAGATGTAGTTGTTTATGGTGAGGGAGAGAAAAGGTGGAAATATAGAGAAAAAACTTTCCGAGCAGTCGTTAGGGAGTTATTGGCATTTTTGGGCTTACTCATACTATGATGCAGACACCTCAAACGTTACCCAGGAAAAAAATTATCCCCTGACGGGATTTCTGGGGATATGGTGGATTTCGTGATATCTCCTGTTTGTACAGCCCCTTTGTCTTAACCTACTTGCGGTGATGCCCATCACATTATAGCATTGTTTTTACTCACAAGGGTGAAGTGTTTGAACTCACAGGGAATACTTACGAATATCACAACACAAAGGTATCCACATCACAGAGATACCTGTGGATTTTACGGAAAATAGAGAAAAGTTGAAGAAGCTTTATTAGTAGTGAATATTATCGAGGTCTGTCATGGATATGACCGGAAATAATGGGATACAAGCCCCGTCCTTCTAGGACGGCTTTTTATTAATTAATTCATCGATATAATCCAATCGCTTATTTTGCCAGTCTGGGATATCCCTGAGAGCCTGTTTTTGTCCAGTGCGACCTTTCAAACAAATCGGATGTTTGTCCAAAGGGATTTCATTTTCAGGTTCCCACCTGTATTTGTGATTTTTCTCAAAAGGCATAGCTATCTTTTGTATATAGTGGTATACTACTTATAGCACCTTCAGGAAGGTTATGAAAGCCAGGTATCAATATCGTTTTTACCCAACAGCACAACAGCGACAGAGTTTAGCTCAGTTGTTTGGTTGTGTCCGTGTGGTTTGGAACGATGCCTTGGCTATCTGCAAACAGTCAGAAAAACTGCCGAGTAATAACGACTTGCAAAAGTTGGTAATTACACAAGCAAAGAAAACTGTAGAACGTGAGTGGCTATCTGAGGTTTCTAATATCCCGTTGCAACAATCTGTTGCAGATTTAGGAGTAGCCTATAAAAACTTTTTCGACTCTCTAAAAGGGAAGCGTAAAGGTAAAAAAGTTGGTAGTCCTAATTTCAAAAAGAAAACTAATCAACAATCAGCACGTTTTAGAATTGGCGGCTTTTCAATCAAAGGCGATGATGTCTATCTGGCAAAGATTGGTAATGTCAAGCCAATTTGGTCTAGAGACTTACCGTCATCGCCTACATCCGTCACCGTAATTAAAGACTGTGCTAATCGCTATTTTCTCAGTTTTGTAGTAGAGATTGAACCTGTTAATATTGATGCGAAAAACCAAAGTGTCGGTATTGATTTGGGAATTAAAACTTTTGCTGTCTTGAGTAATGGGGAAAAAGCGGAAAGTCCTGATTATTCAAAATTAGACAAGAGAATTCGCAAACTTCAAAAGAAACTAGCTCGTCAACCCAAAGACTCAAACCGGAGAAATAGAACTCGGATTAGGATGGCAAAACTGCACAATAAAATTGCCGACACCCGTAAAGACTTCTTGCACAAGCTATCTACAAAACTTGTTAGCGAAAATCAAGCTATTGTTTTGGAAGATTTAAATGTGTCAGGAATGGTGAAAAACCGCAAGCTCTCTAGAGCGATTAGTCAGCAAGGATGGAGAGAATTTAGAACTTTGTGCGAAGGCAAGTCTGAGAAGCTTAATCGAGATTTTCACGTTATAAGTCGATGGGAAGCAACAAGTCAGGTCTGTTCCGAGTGTGGGTACAAATGGGGCAAGCTTGATTTAAAAATTCGGTCGGTTAAGTGTTTAAATTGTGGAACTGAACACGACCGAGATGAGAATGCAGCAAAAAATATAAATAAAAGTCGGGATAGGGCATTGCCACGACTCTAAACGGACGCAGAGACAGAGTAAGACTATTATCGCCTGCGGCGACGCGTAGCGAACGGTAGCGTCAGTCAGTGAAGCGTCAAGAATCACCGTGCCTTCAGGTCGGTGAGTATGTCAAAACAGGTATTTTTTCCCATATCAACACTCGCCCCACGTTATTAAATCGACTGTTATACCCCCTGCGTCAATGGTTAGACTCCATCGAGGTAAAGAAGCCCCAACAGGCGCGATGGTTGTGTAAACTGATTCCGGCCTAATGTCCCTTTGAAAGAGATGTTTGTTTTTTTGGATACCATCTTTTCCATATTCCGCCGATGTGTAAATTAAATCCCGTCTATAATGAGTTAATCGGATTACGTTTTCGGGCTCTTTGTTTTTTGGCCGATGTTTGTGGAGAGGATGTTTCCCCTTTTTGTTAATATCTCCTATCTCTCAAGTTACCATTAATTGATATTGTCAGTAAGGGAGGTTTTTTGAGATTAAGGGACATGAACCGGGGTACGCGTGAGATCCGGGGAACACGATCGCGCTGTCTGTATAATGTAATGGGAGAAAAAGAAATTAACCACCTGCTCAGTAGAAGATGTTACAATCAACAACGGAGACAAATTTTAGATCAACATAGATTAAACTGATTTTAAATTTAGTGACACGATGGGATCAGACAATGTTTAATGTGACAGAACTATTACTGGGAGAATTTGTGGACCGGTTGATGGTGGGCTACCGTCATACTTATGGTGGTTATAAGTCAGACTATGGGGAAATTATTGCTTGGGCTGGCGCGATGGCGTTGGAAAATATAGCTAATAGTGATGCCCTTTATCATAATGTCGAACATACGATTTTGGTGACATTGGTAGGCCAGGAAATTTTACGTGGGAAGCATATCCGTGAGGGGGGAGTTTCCTGTGAAGATTGGTTACATTTTATGATTTCTCTGTTATGTCACGATATCGGTTATGTGAAGGGGGTTTGTCGTCAGGATCAATTCGAGTCAGGCTTATACGCGACGGGTTTGGGAGATAGGATGGTTTCTTTGCCACCGGGGGCAACAGACGCGAGTTTGACTCCTTATCATGTCGATCGCGGTAAGTTATTTATTGAAGAAAGATTTGGCTCTCATAAGTTAATTGATGCTGATATTATTAAGCGCAATATTGAGTTAACTCGGTTTCCGGTTCCCGCGGATGAAGATCATCAAGATACTATTAATTATCCGGGGTTAGTCAGAGCCGCGGATTTGATTGGACAATTGAGTGATCCTCGTTATTTACAAAAGATTACCGCGTTGTATTATGAGTTTGAGGAGATTGGTCAAACTAAATTGTTAGGATATAAACACCCAGGGGATTTACGTTTGGGTTATCCTAAGTTTTATTGGAATGTGGTTTATCGTTATATTAAGGATGCGAGTATTTATTTAGATTTGACGCAGCAAGGTAAACAAATTCTCGCGAATTTGAATGCGAATGTGTTTAAAGTGGAACATTCTTCGGAGACAAATGAGGTGGCATTAGTGAATTAGATGGCAGTTGAGATGCGCCCTGATTCTTTTTTTGTGTAGGGCGATTTCTCTACTCTGGGAGGGTTCAATGGGAAATAAAGTGTTACAATAACCCCAATCAAATTTTAAGCTAATCAATCTTTATGAGTGAAACTTCATCTCTGCCAGAAATGACACCGGAAACACCAGAGACTAACTTACCGGAGTCTCCCCCAACCCCTCAACCGACTTTCGTGAAACTCGCGATGCGAAATATGGTGCGAAAAAAAGGTCAGTCGCTCCAACATTTTGCCCTTACCACCGTTGGTTTGTTGACTCTCTTAGTTGGTCTTTCTTATCTTACTGCCCGTCATTAATCAGGTATTGCGTTTGTGGAAGTAGAAATTTATATAGATGATTGTTACTGGTGTGACGATCGCGTTTTGTCCCCAGTCTCAGAAAACCCCATTAGTACGGAAACCTGGGAAAATTGGTTTGAACAATGGTTAAAAACCATGTCGGAGACTTTGCCAAAAGCGAAGGGTTATGAACTAACTCTACGCCTCACGGATGATCAGGAGATTCAAAGTCTCAATGGGCAATATCGAGGCCAAGATAAACCTACGGATGTCCTCTCCTTCGCGGCCTTAGAGGTAGATACCCCTATGCCCGAAGAAATGCAAATGTCTTTACCTTTATATTTGGGAGATATTGTGATCTCCGTGGATACTTGTCGCCGACAAGCTCAACAACAAAATCATTCTCTGAAAACGGAACTGGGGTGGCTGGCGGTGCATGGTTTTCTCCATCTCTTAGGCTGGGATCATCCCGATGAAGATAGTTTGACGGAAATGTTAAATCAACAGGAAGTATTACTCAAAGATGTGGGGATCGTGATTTAGTGGTGAGTTGATCAGACTTGGCAAAAGGGGTACTCCGTGGTGGGTGAGGTGGGGAAGATATTTTTTCGAGTTGCACAATTAAGGGATGATTCGGTAGGGGCCATCCCCC
>JBEDKD010000432.1:0-15519 GCA_041172365.1 Cyanobacteriota bacterium
CTTATTATCTAAGGTGAAAAAATATGCGTCGTCTTGTTACCATTCTCCTAATAACGATCGCGGCTTTAAGTACACCGGGTATGAGTCGCAGCGCGATCGCGACATCCGAGAGTAAACCCTCAAGCCAAGCAGAAAACGTCACGGAAGTCTATATCCGAGATGCAGACGGTACTATGAAAAAATTGGTATTTGATAAAAATTTTAAATTAGGTAATCAATCTTATGACTCAGGCAAGAAAGAGTCATTGCTTCAACCCATAGACAAACCGAGTGAGGAAAAAGTCAATTCCGAGAAAACGATATTTGCAGATCCCTTAGTGCAAGGCTCCGAGGAATCTACCAAAAAAGAAAAAAATATTACCCAAGGGAGTGAAGGAGCACAGGTGGATGTGATTCAGAGACATTTACAAATAAATGGGTTTGATCCGGGGAAATTAGACGGTAGTTATGGAAGTCAGACGGCGGCGGCGGTGAAACAGTTTCAAAGAGCCAAGGGCTTAGAAGTCACGGGTGTTGTCAATGAGGCAACCTGGAAAGCCTTAACCAACGAACCCCTCAATGCCACGACTCCCCAACCGGAAAATGTCGCCCCTTCCTCGACAGAGTTATCTGAGACAAAGACACCGGAAACCACCGTCGAGACTCCTTCCTCCTTCGAGACTTTAACCAAAGGCATGACGGGAGAAAAAGTTAAGACTCTTCAGAGCAAATTAGACAAATTAGGCTATAATCCGGGGCCTCAAGATGGCATCTTTGGCAACCGCACCCGTAAAGCCGTTAAAGAGTTTCAACTTGCCCAAGGTTTAAATGACGATGGGGTGGTGAATCAGACAACTTGGAGCGCGATCGTCGAGCCATAAAACCCAATTCTTACCTCACCCCCAACCCCTCTCCTCTGATAAAAGGGGATTAAATGTGTCCCTTCTCCTTGTCAGAGAAGGGGTTAGGGGCTCCGAGCCATTCATCTCGTCAAAAAGATTCTCGGAAATCTTGTTAATTTCTCCAGAGATGTGTTATGATGTTTTCACTCATGCGGATGTGGCGGAATTGGTAGACGCGCCAGATTTAGGTTCTGGTTTCCTCGCGAAGTGAAGGTTCAAGTCCTTTCATCCGCATTTTAGACAAAATCTTCCTGTGGTAAGCTATGTTACCATGTAAGTTATTCCTGACTTAATAGGTAGGAATGTAGTAAGGCATGACTAAAACTCTTGAGGAGCCAGATTTTCACTTGTGGATACAAGAAACCATCCGCAATTGATCCCACGACTTGCCCATTTTCCCGATAACAGATATTGGGATGAAGAATTTTATGGTGAAATTGTATCACCTGACATCAGTCTTTTGATCAGAGAGATATCATCGGGGGGATAAATCGTCTGATCAAACTACCTAAGCTGTTACGCATTTTTAATTCCAGTCGCACAGGATTGGAGGCTGTCACAAGCTGGATGCTTGTGCTACTTTATCTGTTTTAAATGCGTCGCTGATCGCGTATCACCAGAAACTATCTTGAAAATATTGAAGTCAACCACAAAAAAATGAAAACACATAAATCCGATAACTTTTTCTTTCGCTCCCTGGCTTTGGGCATCCTTTCTAGTTTAATTACAGCACTGCCCTTAAAAGCGGCAGAAAGAGTTTTTTTTAGTTATGGTGCCGTTAATGTTTCAGTTAGTGTCGCCGACTTAGATACCTTTGCAAAAAAAGGGGTTGTTAGCCCAGAATTATCCGTGTTTCTGGGGAAAATGACTCCCCAAAAACAAGCAGAATTACGGGAACAGTTGACGAAATCTTATGACATAAATTTGACTCCGTTACTGCGTTTTTTCGATACTCCAATGGGACAAGATGTCCTCCGAGGATTGGGTAATTTGATCAGTTTAGAAGGGGGTGAAAATGGCAAAGATGCTTTAAGAGAAGCACTGGAAAAAGCATCCTCTAAACCCGAAGGTTTAACACTATTAAATATCTTGGAGCAGTTTCCGGGTAATGTGCAATTTAATACGGATAAAATTCTCAGTGCCGGGAAGCTATTAAATAATACAGAGAAGGCGACTAAAGATATTGTCAAAGCAATGTTGGATATGTCTGATAAGGAGATCGCGTCTGCCTCTGCTGTTGATTTCTCGTCAATGGCGGATCTACGAAAACCCGGTCCCTACGGATATGAAAAACAAACGATTACCCTGACAGATAAAAGTCGAAATCGGACATTTTACGTCGATATTTATAAGCCGAAACAGTGGAAAACGGGTAAAACTCCAGTTGTTGTCGCGTCTCATGGTTTAGCCTCAAACCCGGAACATTTTGCTGGCAGAGGAAAACATTTAGCTTCCTATGGTTATGTCGTCGCGGTTCCCCAACATCCGGGGAGCGATCTTATTTATGCCAAAAATGTTCTCAACGGTACAACGAAAGAAGTTTTCGACATCAATGAATTTGTTAATCGTCCCCGTGATATTAGTTATGTCATTGATGAGTTACAACGACGCAATAATTCCGAATTTGGTGGCCGTCTTAACTTAAAGTCTGTAGGCGCGATCGGGCATTCTTTTGGCGGTTATACTGTTTTAGCCCTCGCGGGAGCTCAAATTGATTTTGATTATCTTCAAAAACAATGCGGTGTTGAATTTAGTCGTGTTAATACTTCGATGTTACTTCAATGTCGAGCTTTAAATATTCCACACCGAAATTATAATTTTCGTGATCAAAGAATTACCGCGGTGATCGCGACTAATCCCGTCAATAGTAATATTTTTGGTCCCAAAGGATTAAATAAAGTATCCATTCCTGTGATGATGGGTGCGGGAAGTTATGATCCGGCTGCTCCTGTTATTTTTGAACAATTCCGCAGCTTTGCTTGGCTCAATAGTCCGAATAAGTATTTAGCACTCGCGGAAGGGCAAGCTCATATTGAGGTCTCGGAGTTAAATGGTCCAGTCGGTTCGATGATCAAGTCTTCTAGTGATTTAACTTTTCCTAGTCCTGATTTATTGAATAATTATATCAATTCCATGAGTCTCAGTTTTTTTGATACTTATGTTGGTGAAAATGAACGCGATCGCGTTTATCTTCAGTCTGCCTATGCCAATTATCTCAGTCAGGGGGAAAAGTTTAAATTGATCTTGATTACTAATTCATCAATATCAGAGGTTAATAATACTATTGAACAAGTGAGAAATAAGTATTTTGCTGAATACATCAAGGGGAAAGATCTGAAATAATATATCGCCGCATTTCCATCGTGATAAAAAACCAGTTTTTCGGGAAAAATACATCTTAAGAAAACTGGTTTTTGATGGGAAAGGCTCATTAAGATTATCTCTTTCTTTGACGACTGACACATTGACCGTGAATATTAACACAGTAGGGTACTAAATAGGTTAAACACGCGGACAATGCGCGATCGCGGTTCATTTGACCTTTTATTAACGCGATACCATGATTAATCATAAATAAAAGAGAACCCACAACTAAGGAGACTTTGATCGCGGTGGGCATCATTTCCTTATCAACCAGACATTTAGCAAAAATTGGTATAGATTTGAGCATTTCTTATCCTTAATATCTGATACGCGTAATTCCTGATCCTTCATCAATCCCCCATAATATCATCCAGTGAGGAATACACCAAAGTGCATGAAATATCAAGACGCGATCGTTCCCTATTACAATGGCCAAAACAACCAATTATCTATGAAATTAATACTTGGGTTTGGCTCAATGAATTAAGTCAAAGGGAAGGAAAAGTCCTCACCCTTGATACTATCTCAGATCAAGAATGGGATGCCATTTCTGCTTTAGGTGTAGATGCAGTATGGTTAATGGGTGTCTGGGAACGTAGTCCCGCGGGTATTCGTGTCGCGATCGACAATGCTGATTTACAAACAGAATTTCATCGAGCCCTTCCTGACTTAAAACCAGAAGATATCGTCGGCTCCCCCTATTGTGTGCGTCGTTATATCGTCGATCAACACTTAGGAGGAAAAGAAGGGTTAGCCATAGCACGTCAAAAATTAGCACAAAGGGGACTACGTTTAATCCTTGATTATGTCCCCAATCATGTCGCGCCCGATCATCCTTGGGTTTTAGAACACCCTCAATATTTTATCACAGGAAATCTCGGCGATTTACAACAAGCACCACATAACTATTATCAAGTCAACGGTAAGATTATCGCCCTAGGAAAAGATCCCTATTGTGCCCCTTGGCCGGATGTAGTACAACTCAATGCTTTTAATCAAGAATTACATGAAGCCGTCATCGAAACCTTAAAAGAAATTGCTTCTCAATGTGATGGAATCCGTGTCGATATGGCGATGTTATTTATTAACCGTATTTTCCAACACACTTGGGGAGAAAAAGCAGGCACTTATCCCCCTCAAGAATTTTGGCAAGAAATCATTACAGCAGTGCGAGAGAAATATTCTCAACTTCTCTTAATAGCCGAAGTTTATTGGGATATGGAATGGGAATTACAACAATTAGGATTTGATTTTTGTTACAATAAAATCCTTTACGATCGCGTGACAGAGGAAAGCCCCGAAAGTGTGCGTTTACACCTCTTAGCAGATATTAGTTATCAAGAAAAATTAGTGCGGTTTATCGAAAACCATGATGAACCCCGTGCCGCGTCCATTTTTTCCGATCAAAAACACCAAGCAGCCGCGGTAACACTCGCAACTTTACCCGGAGCAAAACTCTTCCATGAGGGAGAATTTGAGGGAAGAAAGATTAAACTTCCTGTATTTTTAGGTCGTCGTCCCCTTGAAGAAATAAACACAAATTTACAGAAATTTTACCATAAACTATTGAAAATAATCAACCGTCCGGGGATACGGAATGGGCAATGGAAATTATGCGATCGCGCTGGTTGGTATGATAATAGTAATTATATCAATTTAGTCGCGTGGTGTTTATGGTATCAGCCCTTGACTTCTACTTGGGAAACTGGGGGAGATAGTCGATATTTGATAGTAGTAAATTTATCTAATTGTGCTAGTCAAGGGTTAGTCTGGATACCTTGGAATGAATTAGCTGGATATCAATGGCAACTAACAGATTTATTCAATCAAGTTGTGTATAATCGCGATGGTAATGATATTTGCCAGAAGGGATTATATGTGGACTTAAAACCTTGGAATTTTCATTTTTTTGAGGTGCAAAAAATATCTGATAGTCATTCCCAATAAAAAAGAGACGCGTGAAATCTAGCTTCTTCTTACTGTGACTGTTTTTTTCATTTCTCAATATACGTTGAAATGACTATAATTCGTAGGTTGGGTTTCGCGGTGATCAACCCAACCTATCGGGACTTAAGTAGGCCAAATTAATTGTATGTTTTTGTGTTTATTTTACTTAACTACCGATAAAGCTGTCAGGCTTAAGCGCGTGAATTTTCAATGGGTAACAGCTTATGAAACCCCACATATTCGTTGGGTTTCATAAGCTCAACCCAACCTACAAAAAATCGCGACTAAGGCACTAAGGAAAGAAAATAGAGAATCTCAACATCAGAGAAATTTTCCCCTTAGTGTCTTAGTGTCTTGGTGGTATATTTTATTTCCCTACATCATACTCTGGGGTGAGCCGTTTTTTTACCACTAAGGCACCAAGGCACTAAGGACATAAAATAGAGAGTCTCTTAACCTCAGAGAAAATGCCCCCTTAGTGTCTTGGTGGTATATTTTATTTCCCTACATCATACTCTGGGGGAGAATCTCAGTGATGCCATGAGTAATGGGCGGCTCCCAATGCCCTCGATCTCACTCTCACAAATTTACTCAGTAACGCGATCAAAATTTCCCCCCCCCATGCCACAGTTTGCTTATCCGCAGAAGTGATGGAAAGCCCGGAAACATTGCCGCGATCGTGTCAATCGAAAATCTCTTTACCCTGTCTTCTCTTTAGGATCGAAGATCAAGGTAGGGGTATTCCCGAAGAAAAATTAGACATCATTTTTGAACGATTTCAACAAATTGATGTATCCGATGCCAGTGAGAAAAAGGGTAGCGGACTCGGTTTGGCCATCTGTAAAAGTGTTGTGCAACAACATGATGGTGTTATTTGGGCCGACAGTATTTTAGGGCAGGGAACGATTTTTTATTTCACATTGCCTTTAATTGATGTTGAGTGAAGCCTAAACACAGAACAAAAAACCTACCCCTTCATCATGGAGTAGGTTATGAAATAAGGGGGGTGGATGGTTGAACGCAACTCAATCCGAGTCTTCTTCTATAGGATCATCTATTTTCGTGGTTTAGTCTATCCGTAATTTCACGGAATTTTTTTCCGATTTAATCACAAATAGACTTTTGTGTGCCACTTATGTAAGTATAAAGAGGACTGGTTGTCAGATGGGAAGACAATTCTCCTGTGGTAAGTCGCCCAAATCTCTCAACCTAACACCGATCAGTATTTCACCTGATGATTGAGGGCAATATCGGTTGATGCAGTTGGTAGTGGGCGCGTAGTCCCGCGATCGTGGAATCCAAAAGGGAACAGGGATTACTTAAGTATGATCATTAATATTTCCCGCGAAATTAGGGGCTCAATAGACATCAAATAAGATCAAAAGCAGGCTAATGCCTGCGCGAGAGTAGTTGTGGGAGATGTCTAATAAACAGTTAAGGAATGAAAAATTAATAAAGTGGTGCAGGCATCTTGCCTGCTTTCGAGCTCAATGGCTCCCCGACAAACCAAGCTCAAGTTATTTAATTTCTCTTCCTAAGTTGAGGAGGAGTCCTTGGGAGGCGCTTCAGGAATCTTACCAGCATTACGAACGATCATAATTTTACTCAGTAAATCAAACCAGAATGAAGCCCCCATCGAAAGTGCTATCCCACTTAAAAGCCAACCGATAATACGTTTTAAATAAGGAATGGAATCCTTATCCATATTGTCTTGTTCTTCCACATTTTTAGGGTTCCATCCCAGGGGAAGCACTAGATTATTTAAGGCTTGATTGACTTCTTTTTGAATGGGTTCATAATTACCAGGGGTTATGGTAATTTGTTTGTCGACAAGGGTATCCGCATATTTTTTAACGGACGATCGCAGGGTGGAATCTTTGGAAAAAGTATTAACAATTAACACTGTATCAGCATTAGTAATAAGGGCAATAATCACACCAATTGTAATACCAATTCCTTTGGCATTACGCCGATAAACTCCAGAAGCTCTATCCATTGATTGATTAAACCAATTTTCTAATTCTTGTTGAAAACGGGTGAATTCTTCTTCTGAAGATTTCGAGTTTTGTCGGGTCCGTTCGGAAAGACGATAGAGACTCTTTTGTAATGATTCAGGAATTAATTGATTAAGGGCGACAATTTCCTTATAAATGGGACTATCTTCCTTTTCTTCCAGAATTTCGGCAACAACTTCTTTGCTTTGATTGACTTGACGAATCGCATTTATGATATCATTTAAACTGGGTTGAAGTCGTGCCAAAAGCAGTTGTCTTTCCGCCGGATTATCTAAAGAGGATTTCAAAAATGTCATTTGACGTTGAAATTCCACTCCCGATGCTTCTGTTTCAGGAAGATAAACTTGACACTCTTGGGTATAATTTTCCAGGTTTTCCGAGATCAGATCCAACGCGATATTAAGGGGAATTAATTTTTTTTTAAAGTCGCTGGTTATTTGATTCAATTCCTGTGAAAGCCATTGCAATTCTTTCTCTAAAAGAGGTTGGAGGGAAGCATTGAGATTCAAACTACCAATAATATAGACAATATCCCCTAATTTTTGGTCTTTAAATCGTTCTAATCTAGCTTCTCTGATCCTTTGAATTAAACCAGGAAAATTAATGGTTTCGATTAAACTGAGAGCAAAGGCACTCGCGGGAAGAAAAGAAGGTCCACTAGAATTATTACCAAAAACATTCCGTGTTTTGGTAATCTTACGATATAATTTACTGATCGCACGGGTAATTTGACGAAATACTTCGGAAATAGCTCCTTTGGCTTCTTGATTCAAATCCGCGATAAGCTGATGATTGTAAATCTGATCCACTAAGGTGTTCACACGGGCTACTTCATCGGGGGTTGTGGACCGCTCCGAGCCTGCGCCAAAGAGGACTTCGATCGATTTTTTTAAATGTTCGGCACGCCATTGGAGAAGCGTGGTAATGAGCTCTTGAATTTCTGAGGTAAGGAGGCTTAAGGTTAAGTAAATAAAGATTAAGCCAATGATAATATCAAAAATAACAGGTAAGTTCATGTTGCTTACTCTCTGATTCCTGCTAAAAAGTCATTGATCAAGTTTAACCTCATGGGGTAATTCCTGCAACAGGAGTAAAGAATTTATGTCTGGTGAAATGTTTGTTTGGGATCAGCTAAAAAAACGGCTCACGGGGCGCGATCGTCAGATCGACTGGTTTTGGGCGTTGGGATTTTTATTGGCCGCGATTTTACTCTTTAGTATTAATTTGGGGTATTTACCTTTACGAGATTGGGATGAAGCGATCGTGGGCCAAGTCGCGCGCGAGATGACACGATCGCGCCTCAATTGGTTATATCCGCAAATGGTGGGAAATGTACCTTATTTTAATAAACCTCCTTTAGTGCATTGGTTAATCGCGTTTTTTTATACTCTTGGGGGAGTTAATGAATGGACAACACGGTTAATTCCGGCCCTGTTAACGGCTTTTTCTGTGCCTTTATTATATGGAGTTAGTCGAGAGTTATTTGCCCAACGCATCGGCGCGATTTTTACCACTTGTGTCTATTTGACTTTGTTACCTGTGGTGCGACATGGACGTTTAGCGATGTTAGATGGGGCGGTGGTATTTTTTTTCTTATTGTTATTGTGGTGTTTATTACGATCGCGTCGTGATTTACGTTACGCGTTAGGCGCGGGGATCGCGTTAGGTTTATTATCCTTAACCAAAGGGATTTTTTTAGGAGTTTTATTAGGCGCGATCGCTTTGTTATTTATCCTCTGGGATACACCCAGATTATTAACATCAATATATTTATGGCTCGGTATTGGTTTAGGAATGTTTCCGGTAGGTTTGTGGTATTTAGCCCAATGGCAACATTATGGTTTATTATTTATTAATACCAATTTAAAACAAGAGTCTTGGCGCAGAATTTGGGAACAAGTAGGGGGGCATCAGGAAGGAGTTTGGTATTATTTCTTAGAGATATTAAAATATCCTTGGCCTTGGCAATTTTTTTGGTTACAAGGATTAGGGTTAGCTTGGGAAAATCGTAATTTTGCTTGGGGGAAGTTAGTATTACTTTGGACAAGTATTTATTTAGTCGCGATTTCTTTAATGAGTACGAAACTTCCTTGGTATATTTTACCGATTTATCCGGCATTTTCCTTGGCAGTTGGAGCCTATCTCGCCCAAGTTTGGTGCTCTCGTGAACAGGATTCAGACTGGGTAGTTGAAGGGGAAAAAACCATAACGCCTTTTTCTTTTCCCCGTTATCTCTGGTGGTTTTTGGCACTGATCGCGATCGTGGGATGGGTAGGAGTAATTTATTTTAGTGGTATCATTCAAACCCGACAGTTAATGAGTCCTAAAGAACCGGATTTGCAGTTATTATTGGGGGCTGTCGCGATGACGATGACGATCGCGGCTGTATTACTTTACCGTCGCGATCGGCAATTTATAATTATTTTATTTTGGGGGTGTTACGTTTCCTTATTAGTTTTTATAACATCGGATAATTGGATTTGGGAATTAGCCGAAAATTATCCAGTAAAACCCGTTGCGGAAATTGTAAAAAGCAGTACCCAGGCACATCAAGTGGTGTTAACATCTTATCCGGGGACTCGTCCTTCTTTAGATTTTTATAGTGATCGGCGTGTTATTAGTGTGTCTCCAGAGAAAATGAAAGAAGATTGGGTGAATGATCCCTCCCCTTATTTTCTTCTGGATCATCCCACCTTAGAAAATTCCAATTTTCCTAACGCGAAAGTTCTCAAAACCACCGGAGGCTGGAATGTAGTTACGAAAAATCGTTAAATAGGGGATTGGGGATTGGTGATTAGGGATTGGTGATTAGGGACTGGTGATTAGGGATTGGGGATTGGGGATTGGTGATTAGGGATTGGGGATTGGTGATTAGGGATTGGGGATAATTTCCTTCTTCCTTCTTCCTTCTTCCTTCTTCGCTCTTCCTTCTTCCTTCTTCCTTCTTCCTTCTTCCTTCTTCCTTCTTCCTTCTTCGCTCTTCCCTCTTCCTTCTTAGTCGCGTTATTTGTGAATATCATTAGGAGAATCAGAACCATTAATCCACTCAATGAAATTTTTGATCGGTTGTTGCTTAGAGATCGGTTGATCGGCCGTCGCGATTATCCATCCCAAACAAACCGCGCTCCCCAAAATCGCGAACATTGATAAATACTTAGCAATACCCAAATCACGACGTAAACGAGCGAAGGGACGACTTTGACGGCGTAACATCTTTCCCACCATCAGAGGATTAAGAGTAAAAGGATCGCGGACAAAATGGCCACTCCAGCTAATCACCAAATTACTATGACAATGGGGACAGGAAAAAAGGCCAGTGTAGATTCCCGTGGGCGGGATAGTGCTGGAACGATGGCAAATAGGACAAGTAACGGAATGACTTTTAAAGGTGGGAGCGTTCATAACAGTAAAGAGAGATAAGGAAAATTTATAACTGCGACCCTACTTTGAGACATCAGACCCGAAACCCTCTGACGATCTTGATGCTTTTCTATTCTCAGTTTACCGCTCAGATCAGCCTAATCATCACTTAGGGGTGAGCCGAAATGTTAAATTTCAATGCAGAGATGGCCTGAAGCTGACTACTATTAGTGAGGTTAAACTGTAATGGGGTAATCGTAATGTAATGGTCACGAATTGCCTGTACATCTGTGGGAATCTCTTGATCGGACACTGGGGGGGTAGGATCTTCGAGTTCTTCGATTAATTCTCCCGCGAGCCAGTAATAGGTTTTCCCCCTGGGATCTACTCGTTTTTGGAATATGTCACAATAGCGACGAACTCCTTGACGAGCGATCGCGACTCCTTTGATTTCTGTCCATGACACCGTAGGGACATTGACATTAAGTAACATAGGCTCTGGTAAAGGATGGGTGTGTAACTGCCTCATTAGTTTTTGGGCAAACAAGGCCGCGTTTTGAAAGTCGCGTGAAGTGTAATTGGCTAAACTGAAGGCAATACTGGGAATCCCGGCAATAAGTCCCTCCATTGCCGCGGAGACAGTACCAGAGTAAAGGATATCAGTGCCGAGATTCGGACCATGATTAATGCCAGATAAAACATAATCAGGGGGACTGTCTAAAAGGGCCCAGAGTGCTAATTTGACACAATCGGCGGGAGTACCCGAACAGGCCCATGCTTTGATGGAAGGGTGATAGACGGATTCTATAATTTCAGCGCGAATAGGTTGATGGAGGGTGAGGCCGTGGCCCGTCGCGGAACGCTCTTGATCAGGACAGACTACAGTGACATCATGGCCATCTAGGGCGAGAGTATCGGCGAGGGTCCGAATGCCTTGGGCGAAAATGCCGTCATCGTTACTAATTAACAGTTTCATCCACTAAATAACATGATGGGAGTTTTGAGAAGAGGCGCGATCGCGTTTCCCTTTTGTTATCCTATCAAACTTCTTGTCCTTGAGAACTCATATATCATGTTAGATGAAAAAACGTCATGGGAATAAGGTAATACTAAAAAAAGCAACTTTAAGCACTTTTAGGATTAGTATTTTTGGGGTTGGCTCATAATTTATTATCCTTAATTTACCTAAATTCATGGTTATTATAATTTTATTAATTCAACTTTCTCCGCCACAAAAAGGGAAAAAATCAATCCCAAAAATGTCCGATAATATCAGAAATACCTTCAGAAGCATCTCAACAAATTTATCCCTTTCAATACCCCATTATTGCCAATAAATTCAGCTAAAAAAATAGAACAGAGGGAACAAAAACGCGCCTTGTGCAAAGAAGAAGGGAATAACAAAAAAATGTAACCCTTGTGACAAAAAGCGATCGCGGACAGCATCAGGGAGTTACCAAGGAGAAAGGACAAACAGATAAGAGCCTAAAGCATTATCAGGACTTAGGCACCGTTGGCTCGAAACCCCGTTTCTGAGTAGATACTTCGCAGCCCTACCGGCATAATTTCTCGTAGAAACCAGGTTTCTTTATGTTAAAATCCATCAATAAACTATCGGCTGGACAGGCCAGGAAGATCAATCTTCTGAATTATCTAGGAAGGTTGTAGGTCAGCGACCCTCTGGGCCTTCCCAGTGGAATGCCATCCTGCAACTGTAGCTTAGAGTCACAACCAACCGAGCAGCAGTGCAGTTGGAAGTGTCGCGCTAAAATTGGTGTAAGGGCAAGTAGCAGGTGATGGGAATTAGCCATGTTTGAACGCTTCACAGAAAAAGCAATTAAAGTCATTATGCTCGCCCAGGAGGAAGCACGCCGCCTGGGGCATAATTTCGTGGGAACAGAACAGATCCTCCTGGGTCTGATCGGCGAAGGAACTGGGGTCGCGGCCAAAGTCCTCAAATCAATGGGAGTTAATCTCAAAGATGCTCGCATTGAAGTGGAAAAGATCATTGGTCGAGGTTCAGGGTTTGTCGCGGTGGAAATTCCATTTACACCTCGCGCCAAACGGGTTTTAGAACTCTCCCTCGAAGAGGCTCGCCAATTAGGTCACAATTACATCGGCACAGAACATCTCCTCCTCGGTTTAATCCGTGAAGGTGAAGGAGTCGCCGCACGCGTATTAGAAAATTTAGGGGTTGACCTTTCCAAAGTCCGCACCCAAGTGATTCGGATGTTAGGAGAAACCGCGGAAGTGGCCGCGGGTTCATCCCAAGGTCGGACAAAAACTCCTACCCTTGATGAATTTGGCGCGAACCTAACCCAAATGGCCGCGGAAGGTAAACTCGATCCCGTTGTCGGTCGTCAAAAAGAAATTGAACGGGTGATCCAAATTTTGGGTCGTCGTACCAAAAATAACCCAGTCTTAATTGGGGAACCCGGAGTTGGTAAAACCGCGATCGCCGAAGGTCTTGCCCAACGCATCGCGAATAATGATATACCCGATATCCTCGAAGAAAAGCGTGTTGTCACCCTTGATATCGGTTTATTAGTCGCGGGAACCAAATACCGCGGTGAATTTGAAGAACGTCTTAAGAAAATCATGGATGAGATCCGTGGCGCGGGTAATGTCATCCTCGTTATTGATGAAGTCCATACCTTAATTGGCGCGGGGGCGGCCGAAGGTGCCATTGATGCCGCGAATATTCTCAAACCCGCCTTAGCGCGTGGTGAGTTACAGTGTATCGGCGCGACCACCCTCGATGAATACCGCAAACATATTGAACGGGATGCCGCCCTGGAACGGCGTTTCCAACCCGTGATGGTGGGTGAACCCAGTGTGAGTGAGACGATCGAGATTTTACATGGCTTACGCGAGCGCTATGAACAGCATCACAAGTTAAAAATCTTGGATATCGCTCTCGAAGCCGCCGCGAAACTCTCCGACCGTTATATTAGCGATCGCTATCTCCCAGATAAAGCCATTGACTTGATCGATGAAGCGGGTTCCCGTGTTCGTCTGATTAATTCTCAACTTCCCCCCGCGGCTAAGGAGTTAGATAAAGAACTACGGAAGATCCTTAAAGAAAAAGATGAAGCCGTCCGTTCCCAAGACTTCGATAAGGCCGGAGAATTGCGCGATCGTGAAATGGAAATCAAAGCCGAAATTCGCGCCATCTCCCAAAATAAGAAAACCGAAAGTCGTAGTGGTGACTCCGAATTTTCACCCGTTGTCACAGAAGAAGATATCGCGCAAATTGTCGCGAGTTGGACAGGTGTTCCCGTTAACAAACTTACCGAGTCTGAGTCTGAGAAACTGTTGCACATGGAAGACACCCTGCATCAGCGTCTCATCGGTCAAGAAGAAGCGGTAAAAGCCGTATCGCGCGCGATCAGACGGGCACGAGTAGGCTTGAAAAACCCCAATCGTCCGATAGCCAGCTTCATCTTCTCCGGGCCAACGGGGGTCGGGAAAACAGAACTTACCAAGTCTTTAGCCTCCTACTTCTTCGGTTCCGAAGAAGCCATGATCCGCTTAGATATGTCCGAATACATGGAGCGTCATACCGTTTCCAAATTAATTGGTTCACCTCCAGGGTATGTCGGTTATAACGAAGGCGGTCAATTAACGGAAGCAGTGCGTCGTCGCCCTTACACCGTCGTGCTCTTCGATGAAATCGAAAAAGCACACCCCGATGTCTTCAATATGTTGCTCCAAATTTTGGAAGACGGACGTTTGACCGACGCGAAGGGCCGTACCGTTGACTTCAAGAATACCTTATTAATTATGACCTCCAATATCGGGTCAAAGGTAATCGAAAAAGGTGGCGGTTCCCTTGGGTTTGAGTTCTCAGAAAACCTCGCGGACGCGAATTATAATCGCATTCGCTCCTTAGTCAATGAAGAACTGAAAAACTATTTCCGTCCAGAGTTCCTCAATCGACTTGATGAAATTATCGTCTTCCGTCAATTAACGAAGGATGAAGTCAAGGAAATTGCCCTGTTAATGCTCAAAGAAGTCTTCGGACGTTTGGGCGAACAAGGTATTACTTTGGAAGTCACGGAGCGGTTTAAAGATCGTCTGGTTGAAGAAGGTTATAACCCCAGTTATGGAGCACGTCCCCTGCGTCGAGCCATTATGCGTCTCTTAGAAGACAGTTTGGCCGAAGAAATCTTATCCGGTCGGATTAAAGATGGGGATGTCGCGGTGGTTGATGTCGATGATAATGGTCAAGTAAAAATTCTCCAAGGTGAAACACGGGAATTATTACCCCAAGGCCTCGAAGTGTAGAAGCGTGTAGGGACACGGCACTGCCATGTCCCTACTGAAAAAACAAAACGGGAGAAACTCATTTTCTCCCGTTTTTGATAAAAATAGACACAAAATAATAATAAATCACTCCTTTCTATCGTTTGTGCCTTTGTGCCTTTGTGTCTTTGTGGTTCATTTTATTTGCCAATGGTATAACCACTAAGGCACCAAGACACAAAGGGAATTATTACCCCAAGACATCAAAGCGTGTAGGGACACGGCACTGCCGTGTCCTTAGTCAAAATAATGACGCGATCGAGGCCATCAGCCTTGGAGGGAGGGGCATCGGTTAAGTTTTGATACATTCCCATGATGATGTCTTCTCTTACTTGTCGATCGCGTGTTTGATTTCTCTCTAAACAAACAGAGAGGGGAGTATTGACCCAAATCCCTATAATTTGATTAAAGCCGATTTCTCTTGCCAGCGCGATCGCGTCTTTTCGTTGATGACGTTGGGCATTAGTGGCATCATAAATCGCGGTTAATTTATGAGTAACAGCATATTGAAATAGAGTTTTTATTTCTGGCAAAATTTGGAACCAAGAACCTTGTATCGCCTCATCTCCAAAGAGTTGATACCGTATTTTATCAGTAGAAATTAAGATAATTTTAGGATGTTTAACTAATAATTTTTGGGTGACAGT
>JBEDKD010000433.1:0-11142 GCA_041172365.1 Cyanobacteriota bacterium
AACCCCAAGGGCAATAGGGCTCCATCAAGAAACCCCCCAAAACTTTAGATTAAATGAAGATTTGAACCTGGTGAGATTTGGCCAAAGAAAGTTAACATAAAGATAATCGAGGGTTAGAGACAAGAAAAATGGATACCTTACATCAAGGATCTGAGAATCGCGATCGCGCAGTACAAACAACACAAAAGGTAACAAAAGAATTGTACAGTGATCAGAGAGAGGGTTATTCTAATGCCCGTGCAGCAGACAGACTTATAATTATATCTACTTCTGAGCGAAAAGTGCGAGAATATTTAGCCTATTGGTTTTTATTAGGCAAAAAAGTCCTCATTCACAATGGCGATGAGGCTCTTTTGCCTAAACCTGTTTTCATCGGTGATCACTATAGCCAAGAATTTGAAGAATGTTGGCAAAAACTTCTTTCCCCAGACTCAGGAGACTGCTATCTGGAAGGAAGCGAACTCACCATTGCGGCACTTCTTACAGATGAATGGGATATAGATCCCTGTGCCCGGTGTGAGATGCCAGTCCCCATTCATAAATATGGGTTGCCTCCTGAAAGTTGTCCCTGTTTTGATTTAAGACATTGGCCAAACACGGAAAAACCTCAACCGCGAGGTCCCATTAGCAGCCAACTCCATCTCCACGATATGTGTAATCGACTAATGCGAAAATCAAATCAGATAGATGATGATGACTCTGATGAGGGGTGATCGCGTCTGGTTTTTCTGATGGGGAAAGCGCGATCGTCTTGATTTTTCCTCTCGTGGTACGACGCTCAATTCCCTCCTTCCCTCGCCCCTTTTCATCGGGAGGGAACTGGAAAGATTAGCCCGCTCTCCCCAGTCACCCCCCTCCTCATCATTCCACTCTCTTCACTTAGCCATTCTTGAGGGAAAATTGTCTCTTCGATCGCTTACCAATTCCCTCGGTAAGATTGTAAGAAGTAGCTAATAACCATAACCAAAGCCCCGGAAATTTAGACTCGAAAAATGATTGACGATCGCGGATAAAATTAGGCAACCATCCCAAGAAGAAACCCAAGAAACTTAACCAAGTAAAACTTAAATAACTTAAGAACCATCGTCCGATATCTTTGAAGGTGATAAAATCCAAAATCCAGATTAATAATTGGGGATTTTGCCACGCGGCAGTTAAGGCTAAACGATGAAAAGTTAACCAATCAAAACGATCCTTAATAAAAGTGTCTGAAACTTCGGGAGCTTCCAGTGCTAAAACTCCAAAGAAGGTATTAAGGACAGAATTAATTTTAGCCGGGGGTAAATATTTCCCATGAGGGACCATCATCCCCTTAGAAAATATCCAGGTTACGGAAGTATTACTTTGATAAGCGCGTATTTGGTTTAAGTGTTCAGCATCTAACAAATTATGTTTTAATGCTGTATCTAAAAGATGGGTTAAGCGGGGTAAATTCCGCACTAATGAACCAAATCCGGTAAAGACTAAAGGTGACTGTAAAGACGCGGCATCGCCAATACTGACTAAACGATCAAAGCCGACGGTACGATCGCGACTTTTACTACTAAAATGCCCCGGAATATAACCAAAAGTGGGTTTTTTCCAGACTAATTGTTCCATATTACAACGACGATATTCGGGTAAAATGGTAAAAAAGTCCTCATATAATTCTAATAGAGAACCTGGGTTATCTGGGTGAACTTGATGATAATGAAACAGATAAATTGTTAATTCTTTACCCGCACCCGGAAACAATTCCCAAATCAATTGACGACCGCGTGAAATATCCCCATGACTATTAAGAACATCTCCATAATTAGAATCCCAAACTCCAGGCTCAAATCCTTCTAATACTGCGCCTACGGTGGGGCAAACACTATCAAAAGCGCGTTCGCCATTTAATTGCCACGCGATGGGGGACGCGGTTCCCATTGCATCTAATAATAATCGTCCGGTGGCGATTTTATCGGTTTTTGTGGGTAAATGAACGGCGCAAACTTCTACGGATTCCGCGGAAATATCGGCTTTAATAAATTCCGTTTCATCCCAGATTTCGCCCCCCAATTCGCGCAATTTATGACCGCATAACGCTAATAATTTATCAGAATCTAAGGCAATATTTAACACCGTAGGAGTGTGTAAAATTGCGGCTTGGGCAACGGGTGGATTATAGGCATCAAAAAATTTGTGAAAGCCGTCTTTATATTCTCTGGCGATGAGGCTTTCCACTTCTGCGGAGGTGAATAAACCCAGATCAATTAAACTTTGTAATTCTTGGCGAGAAATATTCCATTCTCGATTCATGCGGCCAAAGGACAATCTTTCTAATAATAAGACTCGATAGCCTAATCGTGCCATAACCGCGGCATGAATAACCCCTAATGCACCTCCGACATAAATCAAATCATAGCTGGGATCATCTTTGCCTTTTTCCTTTTTAAAGATGACTTGTTTTGGTTGTTGGGGGGTTCGCACTCCTTCTCGCCAACGCGTTTCCCACCAATAGAGTCGTTTTAAGTCATATTCGCCTCTGGGCATTTTTTGGAAGAATTTGACCGTGAGGGGATAATAGGGGGCTAAACTGTCAAAAATTGACTGTTTGGAGAGATCAATGACAGGGGGTTCGGGGTCGCCAGAAGGGAAACGCGATCGTAATTCTGAGGTAAGACGTTGAAGTAAAAGTTTTTCCCCTGGAATAGGGGCATGACTCATGCGAAATACCTTAAGATAAGTTGTCCGTTGTAAGGACCAAATAAAAATTGATAATTCTGGTGTCTCTTGGGGGGAAATTTCGGAGGGGGTAGATAATTCATTAGCGCCAAAATGTGTTACCCTCTCCTCTAAGAGAAGGCGACAACCGTTGGGGGTGATCACTTTGGTGTAATGGGCGGGATCAAATTCTTTCTGCAACCAAGTGCAAACCCCCGCGGTATCTGGTGTTGGGACTTCTAGGTAGAGTATTTCTTCCATAGGTGGCTCTCAATTTTGGATTAATTCCTGATAAATGGGGACTCAATGGTTACTTGGCGTAACGAGACTCCGCAAAATTACTGATTAACTAAAAAGAGTTTACAGTTTTCTCTTTATTTTCCACTCCTTAATACCCAATTTTTTTGCTCTGATGGAAAAAATACAGCTCATGTCTCTTAATTATACGATTCCTACTAGCGCTCAGGAAATGATCGCGCTCCGTCAACAACCGGTTACGGATGAGTTAGTGGCTACCGCGATCGCGGGTGTGATCAAAATGGCTCGCGATCGTGAACAATCCCTTGAGGATCTTACCGCGGAAGTCTTGCAGGATGATAATGTCTTGGATTTGGTGCAAAGGCGTTGGCTTAGTGATGTTGTCGCGCAAGCTTGGCAACGTTTAAGTTAAATGCTATATTTGGCATTCTCTTATGATCAGAAGAAACGGGGTTTCTTGGGTTGAGAAACTCGGTTTCTTTGGAGACTGTAGGTTTGTCCCAGGGCTGTTTCATTCTTCTATAATCCGTCAGGGACTCAAGTAAGAGCCTCATAGCAAAAGTCGTCTGAAGACGACTCAAAGAGAGAGCTTAGGCAAATTCGATGGGATTCTGTCATTCTCAATGAGAGCAAAGCATCTCAAACCCTTGGTTTTCCCTTAACAGGTGTAAGTCCTGAAAGATTGATGGACAGTCCTCTTCAGAGGACTTAAGCTTTGAGACAGGGACTTGAGTCCCTGTTGAATGAGTGTTCAATTATGATAAAATTAAATCACTTTAAAATTATTAAAAGCACTTTGTTCAATGATGAATAAAACTGGTATTACGGAACGGATTGACTCTTTAAAATCGGGAATTGTGGGGTCTATTGCTGTGGGGATTACTTTTAGTATTACCCTTATTTTGCATTCTTTGATTTTTGCTCGATATCACGAAGTTTTAACTATTTTACCGCTATTCTCCCTGACTGTTCAGGATTTTCTTAGGGGAACGATCGCGGGGTTTTCGGGATTTTTATTTGGGGTGACATACCGTTATATTATCCGCGAGGATCAAAATGTTCATTTACAATCGGGCGCGATCGTGGCTTTTGGCTTAGTGAGAGGATTAGGACAAATTGATGTCAGTTTTAGTTTATCTCAATCCTGGTTAGAATTGATTATTTTATTAGGAGAAAGTCTCTTACTTTTTGCCGTTGCCGCGGTAAGTTTAGATTGGGCAATTAAGAAAGGTTGGATTAAATCTCTCCCTTAGATGTTAAGAGCCGCGATCGCGTTTCTTTTTTATCATCCGATCGAGGGGTTAATCCTGTATTAGCCAGATGAGATGGGATTTTTTTGAGAAATGATGAACGCGATCGTGCCTTGACTGAAAAGAGAACATCTATCACACTTAAGCTAAAATCAGAATTAAAATTAAAATTAACCCGATATAACTATCATTATTCTCTGAGGATTCGACAATTTATCCGAGTCGTATCAGAAATTAAGCCCTTGTATATTGTGATGGAAATCGACGGGTTTGTATCTATAGGTTATCCTCGCAGACTTACCCTAATATTTTAACTCTTTGATGAGACCAAAGAAACCGGGTTTTTTAAGGGAGATTGAGAGTGGAAACGAAATATTTTGGTAAAAAACCCGGTTTCTGCGTAACTCCTGTCTTTACTTGATCGCACCCCTTTCCCGAAAATCCGTCCTCGCGCCCCCTCTTGATTTCGGGGAAAATATCAACAAACCTTGACAAAAGAGAAAAAAAATGGTAAAAAATAAGCCCGGAAAAGTCCCAAGCCTGATAAAATTAATTAGCTTATTTGTGATCAGACGTTTGACGGCAAATCCTGGGAGTGATCCTTGCAGTGCTTAGAAAAACTGACAAATGTGTAATCTTTACGTCTGTATCCTTTACCTCATTTACTAACTAGATTATGGCAGATCAAATTCGCATTCTCATGTGCTCTCCTGACCACTACGATGTGGATTATGTAATTAATCCCTGGATGGAGGGTAATGTTCACAAGTCTTCCCAAGAACGCGCTACTATTCAATGGCAGAAACTTTATCACATCATTAAAGAACACGCGATCGTTGATTTGGTGACACCCGCGAAAGGTTGGCCGGATATGGTATTTACGGCTAACGCGGGTTTAGTCCTAGGCAATACTGTTGTCTTAAGTCGTTTTTACCATAAAGAACGTCAAGGGGAAGAACCCTATTTCAAAGAATGGTTTGAAAGTAAAGGTTTCACGGTTCACGAACTTCCTAAAGATTTACCTTTTGAAGGTGCTGGAGACGCGTTATTTGACCGTGAAGGTCGTTGGTTATGGGCGGGATATGGTTTCCGCTCTGAACTCGATTCTCACCCCTATATCGCGAAATGGTTAGATATTGAAGTCCTTTCTTTACGCTTAGTTGATGAGCGTTTTTATCACTTAGATACTTGTTTTTGTCCCTTACCTGGGGGTTATTTACTCTATTATCCTCCCGCGTTTGATTCCTATTCTAACCGCCTTATTGAAATGCGGGTTCCCCCAGAAAAACGTATTATTTGTGAAGAGCCAGACGCGGTGACATTCTCCTGCAATGCTGTCAGTGTTGATGATGTCGTCATAATGAATCATTGCAGTGAAGGACTTAAAGAAAAAATTGCTAAAGTTGGTTTCCAAGTCATTGAAGCTAATCTTTCGGAATTTATTAAAGCGGGTGGTGCTGCCAAGTGTTTAACTCTCCGTGTCACGGAACCTGTCATACCTGATCGTCACGCGAATGTATTCGTAGAAAGTCGCACTATTCGTCTGGAAGGGCACTTACTTGATTCCGGTTTAATTAGTCGTGCATTAGATTTGGTTGTGGAAAATGGCGGCAGTTTCCAAGTTCTTAACTTTAATTTAGGGGAACAACGGCAAAGTACATCTTCTGCGGAGGTAAAAGTTTCGGCTCCTTCCCATATTATTATGGAAGATATTATGAGCCGATTGATTGATCTCGGCGCATTACCTCGTCCAGAAGAAGTTTCCAACGCGAAGTTAGAACCTGTTTTGCTTGATGGTGTCGCTCCTGATGATTTCTATGTCAGTACCATTTATCCCACAGAAGTGTGTGTTAATGATCAATGGATTACAGTGGGAAATCAACGCATGGATGGCGCGATCGCGATTCAAGAAACCCCCGAAGGAATAGTCGCGAATTGTAAGATTTTACGCGATTTAAAAGTAGGAGAAAAAGTCGTTGTGGATGTCATGGGTTTGCGTACCATTCGCAAAACTGAATCACGGGAAACTCGTAATACGCAAGAATTTAGTTTTATGTCCGCGGGTGTTTCTAGTGAACGTCGCGTGGAATTAGTGGTTGAACAAGTCGCGTGGGAATTGCGTCAAATTCGCGATCAAGGTGGTAAAGTTGTTGTTACTGCTGGCCCGGTTGTTATTCATACGGGTGGTGGTGAACATTTATCCCATTTAATTCGTGAAGGATATGTTCAAGCCTTATTAGGAGGGAACGCGATCGCGGTTCACGATATGGAGCAATCCATTATGGGAACTTCCCTCGGTGTGGATATGAAACGAGGAGTCGCGGTACATGGCGGCCATCGTCATCACTTGAAAATAATTAACACTGTGCGTCGTTATGGGAGTATCCAAAACGCGGTAAAAGAAGGGGTAATTACGAAGGGCATTATGTATGAATGTGTGAAGAATAATGTACCTTTTTCTTTAGCGGGTTCGATTCGCGATGACGGTCCTCTTCCTGATACACAAATGGATTTAATTAAGGCTCAGGAAGACTACGCGAGATTGTTAAAAGGTGCGGACATGATTTTAATGTTATCGTCCATGTTGCACTCAATTGGTGTGGGAAATATGACACCTTCTGGTGTGAAAATGGTATGCGTGGATATTAATCCCGCGGTGGTAACGAAATTGAGCGATCGCGGTTCAGTTGAATCCATTGGTGTTGTGACAGATGTGGGATTATTCCTAAGTTTGTTAATCAATCAATTGGATAAACTGACTGGTCGTTATAATGTCTCTGAAGTGGTTTAAAATGACCGTAGACAACGGGTAATGACTTTAGTGTTATTACCCTTGTTTTATCGTCTTTGTAAGGGCGGGTTAAGATCATTTATGGATGGGAATGGGGCGCGTTTGTAGGGGCGGGTTCACCCGAATTTATCCCACCTACAAATAACCTGAAAAAACCCGCCCCTTCCCCACAGATAACGTTAATTAATCTACCCCCTCAATACGCGTTTGTATGGGGATGTGGGTGTGGATGGGGCGGGTTTTCTGGGATGTCTGTTTGGTGGCACAGATATTGGCGAACCCGCCCCTACAGGATAATGGGAATGGGGCGTGTTTTCCACCATATCTCTTTGGCACAGATATTCGCGATCCTATAGGGATAATAGACTTTTTGCGAAAGTTAGGAAAGAGGGAATTATTAACTCTTAAAAGTAGGTTTTTTAGATAATTTCTTAATAAGAAGTGATTTGTTTGTGAAGGATTTGTCCTCAATGGGGGATTGAGAAAAACGGGATGTGCTCCGTCAAATGCGCGATCGTGCCTATTTGCACAACCCTAGTGCGAATGTCGATGAGAGTGACAGACATCTTTGTGATGGTATTGGTACTGAAAAATAAGAAGCGCTATAGTATCCGAAAATAGGAGTTAATATGGACTACACTGAATACATCGAATCCAAGCGAAAAGCCGCTAAAAAAATCAGCGCGGATATTCGAGAACGTTGGAATAACCGCATCGTCACTAGAGGATTACATTTGTTAGGAAAACAAGGCGCGGTGCAGTATTTATCCGATTATGGCCGGGGCATTGGTACTGCTAAACTTATCAGTTTTGCTCTGTGCGCGGAGTCGGAAGGATATCCCGATTTTGCCGCGGGATTTTGGCAGAAAGCCTTTGAGTTAGAGACGGGAAATAAACCGATCGCGCCGGATTCAGAAAATAGTGTCCCGACAATTTCTCCAACTCCTAAATCTAGCACTAACAAAAAAAAGACAGTTAATAATGCTGATATTATACCCGACTTACCTCCTCATTTGCAACCCGGAAAAATTGTCACGATGCAGCCTGTAGATGCCCCTAGTGCGCGTTCTTATTACATCGAAAATCCCCACTATTGGGGCCAGCCAAAGCGTGACGGGAATCGAGTTATTATCATCGCGACTAAAGATAAGGTTTATTATCAGTCGCGATCGACAAACTTGCGCCAACAACCATCAATTGAAATTGAACGAGTATTACTTGACACGGTAGCTCAACTGGGGACATTTGTTTTGGATGGGGAATTATATTACAAAAGTTGTATAGGGAGCGAACACCGGACAGGTTCCCAGGCGGCTACTGTTAATATCGATCGCGGTTTTCCTACGGTTCAGCCCCAAGTCGTATATGCCATTTTTAAGAGTCTTTTCTTTGGGGGAAATGACTTAACTTCTGTGGCAGAATCAGAACGAATTGACGCGGCAATTCCAATTTTTGAATGCCTTTCTGCTCATTCCCAAGAATTTGAACTTGTACCTACGGCTCGCACCACGGAAGAGAAACTTTTACTCGCGAATAAGCAGGAAACTGAGGAGAGGGAAGGTGAAGTTTGGACTCAGCACGACTGTCTCTATGTGGGAGGTAAAAATGTCCGTACCTTCCCAATGGTGAGGACTAAATATTGTCTTGAAGTTGATTTAGTAATTGTCGCACTGACTAAATCAAAAGTGGCAGGGCGATTGTTTAGCGCGATCGAAGTGGCACAAGAAATTGATGGTAAATTAGTGCCCAGGGGAAGCATCGGAACCGGGTTTAGTCTCGAAGAAATGGAGGAAATTGCCCAACGAGTCGCGGCTAATCCTCATGGTGTGAAAATTAAAGCGCGATCGCAGGGTTTAACAGAAAGCGGACTACTTTGGCACGCGAGATTTCTTGAATTTAGTTCATAAACCCGATGGGAAAATTTGCTGTTATAGCGCGTCTAAATGAATGGTAAAATCTTGTAGGGGCAATCCCCCCGTGGTTGCCCCAATTGATGAGGGGTAGGCAGGAGATCACTACCCCTACAAATCTTTATGAATGATTTAGACTTGCTATATAATCAAGGTAAAATACCCGGAGTAAATAAGGATGTTTGTTAGTAAAAACAATTTCTACATCTCTCCCGAAGATTACTTAGAAGGTGAGCGGCAAAGTCCCATCAAACATGAGTACAGGGGGGGTCATGTTTATGCAATGGTGGGAGCCAAGAAACCTCATGTCATTATTGCTGGAAATTTAGCAACATTGCTTAATAATCATCTCCGAGATACCCCCTGTATCGTTCTATCTTCAGATATAAAAGTCAGAATAGAGGAAGCTAACTGTTATTACTATCCCGATGTTACCGTAACTTGCGACGATCGCGATACCACTTCTACGGAAGACTTCATTCTTTATCCTTCTTTAATTATTGAGGTATTATCTCCATCAACCGCGACTTTTGACAGAAGCGAAAAATTTGCTGACTATCAAAATTTATCCAGTTTAAAGGAATATGTGCTAGTCAATCAAACGCAGATAAATATTGAGTGTTTTCGTCTTTCCGAGTCGGGGAATTGGGTTTCTCAATCCTATGGACAAGGTGATGAGCTACACTTAGCTAGTGTCGATCTTCGTTGTGCCATTAGTGAAATATATCGAAAAGTTCCGGGTGTAATTCAGGATTAAAATCCTGTTACGGCAGATACTAATATCACGTCCGAATATCATTAAATATTGAGTAGGGGCGGGTTCACCGATCAATTTTGCCACCCAAAGATAACTTTAATAAAAACGCCCCCTAATATCACGTCCGAATATCATTAAATATTGAGTAGGGGCGGGTTCACCGATCAATTTTGCCACCCACAGATAACCTTAACAAACCCGCCCTCACCCAACCAATAACCCCTCACAACCATCCCCAAATAACCGTTAAATTACATTAACAATTAATATCGGGATGGGGTAGGTTTTTATCAGTCTGTGGGGTGGGGGCGGGTTTTTATCAGTTGTCTGTGGGTATTAAAGATATGGGTGAAAGAGCCCCTACAGTTATGGTAAATTGTCCGAGAAAATTCATCGTAAAATATTCCCAGTAATTCCTAGGGGCATTCAGTAATTAGTGTAAAATATCTGTTATAACCATTAACCCCTCACAACCATCTCCAAATAACCGTTAAATTACATTAACAATTAATATCGGGATAGGTTTTTTTTTTAATCAGTTTTCTGTGGGGTGGGGGCGGGTTTTTATCAGTTGTCTGTGGGTATTAAAGATATGGGTGAACCCGCCCCTACAGGCCTGGTAAAATGTGGGAGAAAATTCATCGTAAAATATTCCCAGAAATTCCTAGGGGCATTCAGTAATTAGTGTAAAACATCTGTTATAACCATTGATTTTGTTGTTTCAAACACACGATCGCGTCTTCTGTTTCCACTTGGGAAAATTCCCCATAAAAGCGACTGACACTATAAAAAGGGTTCGGAGTTTCTAAAACAATCACGCGATCGCATTCTGGTTGTAACAAAGAGATCATTTCCAAAGGAGCAACGGGAGCACAGAGCCAAAGCTCCTGGGGAGATTGCGCTCTTAAAGCTTGCGCGGCAGCCAGCATAGTCATTCCTGTAGCAATACCATCATCCACTAAAATCACTAAAGCCCCTTGGGGACTCACAGAAGGCCGAGCCCAGGCAAAATCCCTTAATTGTTTTTGCGCTTTCGTTTGCGCGATTTCTAACAGATGAAATTGTTCGCCCAAAGTACGCGGTTTATATTTGGACCAAATTACTTCACCACTAGCTGTCACCGCGCCTAAAGCTAATTCATTATTGTCTGGATGAGTAATTTTTTTGGAAATAATCACATCTAAGGGACATTGTAATAATCTCGCGATGGGTAGCCCTATGGGTAAACCCCCCCGTGGTAACGCGTAAACGATGGGTTGAGGTTTGTTTTCCCAAGAGGAAACACATTTGGCTATTTCCGAGACAATGGTTTGTCCGAGTTTTTCTCCGGCTGAGGCGCGATCGTGAAATAATGGATTTAATAACATAGGGCAACCACCAAACGCATCACCTATTTCTATGATGACTGATTTTTTCTCAATTGATGGTTAAATTTAGACCAAGAATTTTCAACTAATTATTAAACCAGTTCATTTTATTTATCTACAG
>JBEDKD010000434.1:0-6216 GCA_041172365.1 Cyanobacteriota bacterium
GGAATGGGGAATGGGGAAGGGGGAATGGAGAATGGGTTGGTTTTTGACAACCTCAAACCTAATACCAGTCACTTGTCACCAATCACTTGTCACCTCACACCTCAAACAGATTGTCAGTTAATTAAATTAGAAAAACACACAGAAAAATGACACAAGAAAAAGGTTGTATCCTATGGTTTACTGGTTTAAGTGGAGCCGGAAAAACGACCATTAGTGCAGGAGTCGAGGAAAAACTCAAAACCCAAGGTTATAAAGTCGAACTCTTAGATGGAGATATCGTCAGAACTAATTTATCGAAAGGCTTAGGCTTTAGTAAAGAAGATCGAGATATTAATATTCGACGTATCGGATTTGTCGCTCACTTATTAAGTCGAAATGGAGTGATCGCGATCACCGCAGCTATTAGTCCCTATAAAACAATACGAGACGAAATTCGTGAAATGGAACCTAATTTCATCGAAGTCTATGTCAACGCGTCCTTAGAAATGTGCGAAAAGCGCGATATTAAAGGATTATATGCCAAAGCCCGGGCGGGACAACTCAAAGGTTTTACAGGAATAGATGATCCTTATGAAGAACCCACCAACCCTGAAATTATCTGTAATACCGATACCGAAACCATAGACGAAAGTATTGCCAAAGTCATTTCTTATTTAGCACAATCAGGTTATATCAAGTAATCAATTGGCTCAGAAACCGGGTTTCTGGAGAAAAGGTTGATTACCATCAGGATTTTGACAAGAAACCGGGTTTCTGGAGAAAACTTTGAACACCGATCAAGATTTTGACAAGAAACCGGGTTTCTCACTTTTTGCTAAGATAATCTAGTTAGGCTGAATTGCTTAAGTCATAAGTGATGAAAAAAACAGACAAAGTTAATATCGTCAACAGTTTAATACTGTCAAGCTCGATCGCGCTATTCCAGATATTCTCAAACCCATCGGAGGCAAAAAGCCAATTACCACCGCCACCTCCATCACCGTTACCCCCACCCACAGAGATACCTATTCCTAATTCGATACCTATTCCTAATTCGATACCCCCAGCCCTGCCGAGCCAAAATAGATCACAAACATCAGAAGCTTATATATTAGGCTCCGGCGATCGCGTGCAAATAGATATCTTTAACGTCCCCGAATATAGTGGAGACAAAGGGCAATATCAAATACTCGCCGACGGTACTCTGAATTTACCCTTAGTGGGATATGTCAGTGTTTCCGGGCTCACCCTAGATCAAGCCACCACAGCCATTTCCCAACAATATAACAAATACTTAAAACGACCTTCTATTACCCTCAAACTGCTGGCTTCACGTCCCCTTCAAGTCGCGATCGCGGGAGAAGTATATAAACCCGGATCATATACAGTCCCCTTAACCACAGGTTTGATCAACCCCGGAAGTCTTGTCGCGACACAACAACCCACCGTCACCCGTGCCATCCAACTCGCGGGAGGAATAACCCCCACAGCCGACATCCGTAACGTCAAAATCAGACGTAGCCAACGTAACGGTCCCGAACAAATTCTCAATGTCGATCTCTGGTCATTATTACAGACAGGAGACTTACAAGCCGATATTACCCTCCGTGACGGTGATAGTATTTTTATACCCACAGTCACAGAACTTAACCGACTAGAAGCCCGTCAAATCGGCGACTCTAACTTTGCCGCGACTAATACTCAACCGATTAATATTGCCGTCGTGGGAGAAGTATTACGTCCGGGGACCTATACTCTGAGCAATGATCCCAAAAATCTTACCCTTGGGGTTAATAATAATGTCAACGGTATGGCTATGCCCCAAACCATGAATGAACCCAGCCTACCCAACGGGATCATGGGATTAGCCACAGTCACCACCGCGGTAAAAATGGCAGGAGGAATTACCCCTCTGGCAGATATTCGCAAAGTCATCGTGCGACGCGTCACGAGGGCAGGTACCGAACAAACGATTAATATTGATCTATGGCAATTATTACAAACAGGGGATGTCACTCAAGACATAGCCCTACAAAGCGGTGATACCATCGTCGTATCCAAAGCCGAGACAACTCAAGATAACGATCAAACCGCGATCGCGACTTCCAACCTCTCACCCAGTAGTATTAGTATTAGTATCGTCGGAGAAGTATTACGTCCAGGGCCCCTAGTGGTTCCCCCCAATACCCCCTTAAATCAAGCCCTAGTCGCGACAGGGGGATTTAATAAAGCCAGAGCCGAAATGGATTCAGTGGATCTAGTCCGGGTTAATCCCAATGGTACCGTCACCAGACGCAAAGTGCGAATTGATTTTGGAGCCTCCCCCAACGAAGATACCAACCCCATTTTACGAAATAATGACGTGATTATGGTTCGACGTACCGGAAACGCGGCATTTTCCGATCGCGTGGGAAATACCATCGGTCCGATCGCGCCCTTTCTCGGTCTTTTCCGAGTTATTAATCTATTATGGTAATAGTGAAAAACTGGAGTAATTAAGTAAGAAATTACTCACATATCAATTCCCAAATATAAACTCAGTTTGACTACCATCCACCGATGGAATCAAGGTGCATATAAGATCGGCTAATTTTAGTTAAATAAAAACCAAGGGAGTTTCATAAAAATGCGAGGCAAATCTAATTTATCCCGATTAAATCATCACCAAAATTCCTTAAATAATCCATATTTAGAAACAGGGGGAGGTTCCTTTGTCGATGTAGAAATTCCCCATTATCCTGTCAATATTCCTCAACGCAAAAAAAAATTGAGTGAGGTAATTCGCCGACAAATGTTATTAATTGGTGGAGTCGCGATCGCGACAACAACCGCGGCCTTTAGTTGGACCTTAAATCAACCCTATCAATATCAAGGACAATTTCAACTATTAGTCGAACCCGTTAAAGAAGCCAATTCCCCACCAAAAATGCTTCCTGACGCGATGAAAAATTCAGGATTAGCCCCCGTGACACCAGGGGCAACTCCCTTTGACTACGACTCCCAAATAGAAGTTTTGCAGAGTCAAAAAGTGATGGAGCCTATTATTAAACAAATTCAAACTCGTTATCCCGAAGTAAATTATGCTAATCTCTTGCAAAAAAATCCCTATCAGAAAAAATGGGGAAAAAATGCACTCATTGTCAAACGTCTCAATAATACCAAAATTATTGATGTCACCTATCAAGATATGAGTCCGAAGAAAGTGCAATTTATCTTAGAAAAAGTAGCACAAGGTTATCTTAAATATAGCACACCAAGTAAACCTTGGATTGAAAAAGCCATTCAATTAGTGCAATCAAAAGTCCCCACATTACAAAAAGAGGCGACTAATCTTAAAGGTGAAATGCGGCAATTACAACAAAAGTATAATTTTATTGATCCCCAAATTCAAAGTAAACAAATTTCCGAGCAAAACAGTCAAATTCAAGCCCAACAATTAGAGGTTTCCAGTCAATTAAATCAACAACAGGCTCTTTATGAGACACTCCAAGTGCAGTTAGGTTTAGATCCGAAACAAGCCTTAACCGCGATCGCGCTCAGTCAATCTCCTCGTTATCAAGGTTTATTAACCCAATTACAGCAGTTAGAAATTAAACTCGCGATCGACTCCGCGACTTTTACCGATCAAACCCCTCAAATTTTAACACAACAAGACCAACATAAAAATATAGTGACAATGTTAAACGAAGAAGCCAAAAAGATATTAGGAGATGAATTAGCCAAAGCCAATCCCCAGATTTTAGCATATCAAGATACGGTGCGATTAGACTTAACCAAACAATTAATCGGTGCCGCGAATCAAATTCAAGTATTAAAAGTGCGCCAAAAAGTGCTGAATCAAGCCGGGGAACAATTAAAGAAATACACCCAAGAGTTACCCGTGGTAGCCAGTCGTTATCTGGATTTACAGCGTCAATTAGAAATGACGAATAATCAAATTAATTCCTTAATGCAAAAGAGTCAATCTTTAGAGTTAGATGCCTTAGCGCAACAACAGGGAAGTTGGGAATTAATAAGTAAGCCAGAGGTGCCCCGTGACGAGAATGGAGTCTTTATTCCTGCTTTCCCCATTATGCCCTTAAATGTCGCGTTAGGAGGCTTAGGGGGTGTATTATTAGGCATCGGATTAGCTTATTTAGTCGAAAGAGTACGCAATAAAAAGGTATTTCAATCCCCTGAAGAAGTTAAATATTCCATTCGTTTACCTTTATTAGGTGTTATTCCGGCAACCGATCACTGGGGAATGCTTCCCCCTGTTAAAGATCCTACCTTAGATATTCCCTTTTCTCCTACTCCTTCTGGGAGTCCAGAAAAAACCGCGATTACTTATCAGGAAACTCGCAGTGCCCTTCCTACCGATCCTTTTCAGGAGTCATTTCGCGGGTTAAATGCCAATTTACGGTTATATAAATTTGAGAAACCCATTCGCTCTTGTGTGGTAACATCCTGTCAAATTGGGGATGGAAAATCAACCGTCGCGGTAAATTTCGCGATCGCGGCGGCCGCGATGGGGCAAAAAGTATTATTAGTCGATGCAGACTTGCGTCGTCCCCAAGTGCATCGAATGTTAGATATCAGTAATGAAGAGGGATTAAGTAATGTAATTCGTCAAGATTTGGAAGTAGAAAAAGTGATACAACGATCGCGCTTTGAGCACAACCTTCATATCTTAACATCAGGAAATATTCCCATCGATCCCACCAAATTATTATCCTCAGCACAAATGTCAAAATTGATGGAAAAATTAGCCCATCAATACGACTTAGTAATTTATGATACACCGCCATTATTAGGATTAGCCGATGCCAATTTATTAGGAGTACATACGGATGGTTTAATGTTAGTAGTAGGATTACATCAAACCGAACGAGAAGCACTATTATTAGCCTTAGAAGACTTAAAAATGGGACCCACACCACTTTTAGGCATAGTAGCCAATGGGGATAAAACCAGTCATTCCTATTATCAATATTACTCCTCAACTGTTTAGAAAAAAGTAGCACGGGCATCTTGCCCGTGCCATAAGTGTAAAAACCATGCACCAGACAACTCAAAAGGAATCTGATTTTGATTGAGGTGGACGGTTAACTCTAATCAATTTACCTCTCAACGTTTCTTGCTCAGAAATAGCTTCATTGATGCGATTGGCTAACTCTTTAAAATTCAAGTCTTCTGTACAGACAATGATACCAGCATGAGCGATATTTGAGCGATGTAATTTCATATAATCACGCCGATTTCCTGTTAAAACAGTTCGCTCCATACTGGTAGCAAAAGCTAATACTTCATCATCAGGAATTTTCTGATTTGCTTTTCCTGCTTCCTGTACTGTTAGGACATCGTGGCCTAAATCTCTGAGAAATTTGACGACGGCTAGAGAGAAATTTTCATCAGTGTAAAAACGTGCCACGTTTCAATCTCCTTCACTGTCTTCCATCACTTCATCATTGGCTCTAATCGCGTCTTCAATTTCTTCTAAGTAGGCATCTGAATAGGCCCAGGCATTGACTAAATCAGCGGCAGTAAGATGAGGAAATGATTCTAGGATAACAGCATCAGAAGCCCCTAGACGACGATAATTTACCAGAGTCCAAACGGGGATGCGACTATTACCAACACAGGCATCTCCACCGCAGACACCCGCCGTTTTTTTGATCCCTAAAGAACCGTTAGTTAATGTTTTTGTTAGTAGGCTAATGAGTTCTGTTTTTTCAGCTATATTCAGGCTGATAACGTAATTTTCTAATTCTTTTACGGTCATTTTTTCCTCTCTTTTTTGAATGGAGAGACTAGCTTAATTTAATTATAGCACAGTATGGTCAAACGCGATTCTCTCTCAAAGTTAAAGTCCCATGCCAACACTGTGCAGCCGATACCTAAAGAGCAACCGATGATGTTTGCGTCAGATCGGAATTTGGGGCGGTATCTCATGGAATAAACAGCGCGAGGCCGATTTCCAAGCTCCCCCAGGGCTATTAGGACGTTCTTAATTGCTCAAACCCTTGTTTTCTTGCCTCTTCCTTCTTCCTTCTTGCCTCTTCCTTCTTGCCTCTTCCTTCTTGCCTCTTCCCTCATCCTTCTTCCCTCTTCCTTCTTCCCTCTTCCTTCTTCCTTCTTCCCTCTTCCTTCTTCCCTCTTCCTTCTTCCTTCTTCCTTCTTCCTTCTTCCTTCTATACATAAAATGTTGATTTTAAATTTTATATTTTATTTAGTGCAATTTAATTTAAAATTTAAAAT
>JBEDKD010000435.1:0-13763 GCA_041172365.1 Cyanobacteriota bacterium
AAACACCTAACGCGGTGAACCAGATACCGACTACCGGCCAAGCACCTAACAAGAAGTGCAAGGAACGGCTGTTGTTGAAAGAAGCATATTGGAAGATCAAGCGACCGAAGTAGCCGTGAGCCGCCACAATATTGTAGGTTTCTTCTTCTTGACCGAATTTGTAACCGTAGTTTTGAGACTCAACTTCCGTCGTTTCACGAACCAGAGAACTGGTAACGAGAGAACCGTGCATAGCCGAGAACAGAGAACCACCGAAGACACCCGCCACACCTAACATGTGGAAGGGGTGCATCAGAATGTTGTGTTCCGCTTGGAACACGATCATGAAGTTGAATGTTCCAGAGATACCTAAAGGCATACCATCTGAGAAGCTACCTTGACCCAAAGGATAGATCAAGAACACCGCGGTCGCAGAAGCAACCGGAGCGCTGTAAGCCACGCAGATCCAAGGGCGCATCCCTAAGCGATAGCTCAATTCCCACTGACGACCCATGTAGCAGAAAATGCCGATGAGGAAGTGGAAAATCACCAACTGGTAGGGGCCACCATTGTACAGCCACTCATCTAAGCTGGCGGCATCCCAAATAGGATAGAAGTGCAAGCCGATCGCGTTAGAAGAAGGAACAACAGCACCAGAGATGATGTTGTTTCCATAGAGCAGAGAACCAGCTACGGGTTCACGGATGCCATCGATGTCCACTGGGGGAGCTGCGATGAAGGCAATGATGTAACAAGTGGCGGCAGTCAGCAAGGTAGGGATCATCAGAGTCCCGAACCAACCCACATAAATGCGGTTGTCGGTGCTCGTTACCCAGTTGCAAAACCGATCCCACAGATTGGCGCTTTCGCGACGCTGTAAGGTTGTGGTCATGTTGGTATGATTGCTTTATGATAAATTTTCGAGGTTCGTTGTGGGGCTTTCGCTTACCACACTCATACATTAACTCGTTTATTTCGATTTGTAAAGGGGTTTTAATGTTTTAATTCATTGGTATTACTTATGACAGTGATTCGATTTTGTTATAGTTGTCTTGAAACCCGCTCTCCATAAGGAGACCAGGTTTCTAGTGTCTTAACCCGGAGGCCATTTCATCGGACGGCCCCCCAGAATATGGAAATGTAGATGATCGACTGTCTGCCCGCCATCCTCTCCATTATTAGTAACGACACGATAGCCCTTGGCGAGTCCCGCCTTTTCCGCGACTCGCTTCACAATTAGCAACAAATGTCCCAAAAGCGCATGATCTTGAGATTCACAGTCGGAAAGTCTGGTGATCGGCTTTTTGGGAATAACGAGAATATGCACGGGGGCTTGTGGGTTAATGTCTTTGAATGCCAACGCGAGTTCATCCTCATAAATGATGTCGGCTGGTATTTCTCGATTAATAATTTTGCTGAAAATAGTGGACATAATGCTCCGCGATCGATTTTTATATTTATCTTACATTATATTGTGTTAATGTCTAATACGTTTATCTTCGGAAAATAGCCAAGGCTTATACTATTTTGAAAAAACTGTGCTACAAGAGTGAGAAATTAAATGAACCACAAAGGTCGACTAGGACACAAAGAGGTTATTTTCTATCCTCTCGCGATCGCGCCAGCCCAAGCTAGAGAGAGTTCTCAATAACCGACTAATGTCCTATCAGTTTATCGCGTAAATGTTTAATCCGATCGCGTATTTTTGCCGCGGCTTCAAACTCCAATTTTTTCGCGGCTTCTTTCATTTGACTTTCTAACTGACTAATTAATTCGGGAATATCCTCTAAAGATAACTCATCAACCTGTTGATAAGCCTCCTCTAACTGTTGTGAATTTAAACGTCGAGACACATCCAAAAATGCCAAAATAGAATTTTTGGACTTATTAATAATCGGTTTTGGTGTAATACCGTGTATTTTATTATAAGCTAATTGAATCCCGCGTCGTCTCTCCGTTTCATCAATCGCTTTAATCATACTATCCGTTAAATTATCCGCGTATAAAATCGCGTGTCCTCGGACGTGACGCGCCGCCCTACCAATAATTTGAATTAGCGATCGCGCCGCCCTTAAAAATCCCTCCTTATCCGCGTCTAAAATCGCGACAAGAGACACTTCCGGTAAATCTAACCCTTCCCTTAATAAATTCACCCCAATTAACACATCAAACTCACCCTCACGAAACGCGTGCAAAATTTCAATGCGTTCAATGGACTGAATTTCTGAATGTAAATATCTGACTTTAATCCCTCGCTCTTGCAAATACTCCGTTAAATCTTCCGCCATTCTCTTTGTTAAAGTGATGACTAATACCCGTTCACTTTTCTTGACTCTCTCTTTGATTTCTCCTAATAAATCATCAATTTGTCCCTGAGTCGGACGCACAAAAATCTGAGGATCTACTACCCCCGTCGGACGAATTACCTGCTCAATAATTCTCTCTCCAGACATCTCTAATTCCCAATCCCCCGGAGTTGCAGAAACAAAAATACATTGATTCGCCTTTGCCCAAAACTCCTCGGACTTTAAAGGACGATTATCCGCCGATCGCGGTAAGCGAAAACCATGCTCAATTAACACTCTTTTCCGGGCTTGATCACCATTATACATACCTCGTAACTGCGGCACTGTGGCATGAGATTCATCAACCACTAATAACCAATCCTTCGGAAAATAATCAATTAAACATTCCGGCGGTTCACCGAAATTTCTGCCCGTTAAATAGGGAGAATAATTCTCAATACCATTACAATAACCCATCTCCCGTAACATCTCTAAATCATAGCGAGTGCGCTGGTGTAACCGTTGCGCTTCTAATAACTTTCCCTCCTGTTCAAATTTGAGAACTTGCTCTTTTAATTCCATTTCTATTAATTCACAAGCTTCTCCTAATCGCTCTTGGGGAGTAACAAAGTGACGGGCAGGATAAATATTTAAAGATTGAACACTGTGCAAAATTTCTCCGGTTACGGGATCAAGATAACGAATCGCGTCAATTTCATCCCCAAAAAATTCTACCCGAATAATCCGATCTTCGTAGGCTGGCCCAATTTCTAAGACATCCCCCTTAACGCGAAATTTACCCCTTCCTAATTCCACATCATTTCGTTTATATTGAATCGTCGCTAAATCCCGTAAAATTTGCCGTGGATTTTTCTCCATTCCCACGGCTAAGGGAATAGCCGCTTTTAAATATTCTGTGGGAATCCCTAAACCATAAATACAACTAATGGAAGAGACAACGATTACATCCCGTCGTTCAAATAAAGAACGAGTCGCGGAATGTCTTAACATATCTATTTCTTCATTAATCGTCGCGGTTTTTTCGATATAAGTATCCGTCACAGGGATATAAGCTTCCGGTTGATAATAATCATAATAACTGACAAAATATTCCACCGCGTTATGGGGAAAAAATTCTCGTAATTCATTACATAATTGGGCTGCTAATGTTTTATTATGGGCTAAAACTAATGTCGGTCGTCCCACTTTCTCAATAACCGCGGCTATTGAGAAGGTTTTACCCGTTCCCGTCGCACCGAGAAGGGTTTGAAAACGATCGCGATTTTTCAGGCCTTCCACCAGTTGCGCGATCGCGTGAGGTTGATCCCCCGTAGGAGAAAAAGGGGCCTCTAGGCGAAATGGAGAATCATCGACCATAAGTAAATATTCCTAGTCGTAATAAGTAAATCAAATATTAACAAATGTTTCAGTGAGATTGATTTATCATCAAGAAACCGTTACACTTGAGAATATTTTAAGATTAATAAGTCTCACAGAGAGCCGAATTAAAACATGGGCGGTTCTCAGTCATTAGTCAAGAAAATTTGTCAACATTAGGAGAATTATAACGATGAGCGAAGCCGCCAACCCAAGCGAAACCGGAAAAACAACCAGTCGGGGCCGCCGAACCAGTCTCAAGCAAAGCATTCAAAATACCGTCAAAAAAGAAGGGACAACTGGGGCTGACACCACGAAAGAGGAAGTCACCTCTATTGTCGTTCAAGATAAGAGTAAGAGCGATCGCACGAAAACCAGTATTCAATTATATCAAAAGAATTTACCCGAAAATCGTCCGATCGCGTCTGGAAGCTTTGAAGTATGGGAATATATCAAGGATGGTGGGACTCGTCCCATTGCCGTGAGTGACTTACAAATATCGACATCCCTAACATTAATGGGGAATCGTCCCATAGAAATTAGTCACAATAAAGTCGATCACTTATTCGATGGCCGTCCTGTGATGACAAATAATCTTAAGGTACACGAAATGTTTAAAGCATCTGGTGAACGTCCTATAGAGGTGAGTCATCTTATTATTAGTCAATTGTACTCCTTGATGGGAAATCGTCCTATTGCTTCCAATGATATTGATGATCCTGAATCCCTAATGGGATTTATTGATTAAAAACAAAAAACTCTCACTTAAAACCCGATTTTATATCAGAAAAATCGGGTTTTTCCTATTAATTTATGTACATTTTTCCCTGGATTTTCACGGAAGTTGCTCGTTATATCATGTCCAGTTGATTAAAGATAATATCGACGTAAAGAGGTATTACCTATTCCCTATTATAGACAGGGCAGTACCCTCTCCCTGTAGCCAAAATTACAAGAAATGATATTAATTACTTCTTCCCTCTTCCCTCTTCCCTCTTCCTTCTTCCTTCTTCCTTCTTCCTTCTTCCTTCTTCCTTCTTCCCTCTTCCTTCTTCCTTCTGCTACCTATTCCCTATTACCTGAGAGTTAAAAGTGATATTTTCTGGGGATTGAAACCCATTATTATCTAAGAAATTCTTGTCGATGTTATTTTCTGGGGGGATTCCTAAAACTGGAATACGCATAGTAAATATTGAACCGACTCCCTCCTCACTTTCTACAGTAATATCACCCCCCATCATTTGACAAAACTTGCGACTAATAGCCAAGCCTAAACCCGTTCCTCCATATTGACGATTAGTGGAACTGTCCGCTTGAGTAAAGACATTAAAAAGTCGCGCCTGTTGTTCAACTGTTATCCCTATACCTGTATCCTTCACTTGAAAAATCATATATTCTTGCTCATTTTTCTGATAAGGATGTAAGGAAATATCATTTTTCGTTTCTTTCCAAACTGTCAAGGTAATTAACCCTTCTTGGGTAAATTTTGAGGCATTACTAAGAAGATTTAACAGAGTTTGTTTGACTTTACTTAAGTCGGTCGTCATTGTCCCCAGAGCATGATACTCTACCTTGAAGATATTGTGGTTTTTATCAACCAGAGGTTGCATAATTTTCACGACTTCTTCTATTAAATTGGAGACTTCAAAAGTTTCGATACAAATGGTAAGTTTGCCTGATTCTATTTTGGAAAGATCAAGAATATCACTAATGAGAGTCAAAAGTTGTTTTCCCGCGATATTAATATTTTGTAGATCCTGATAGACTTCTTCATCATTGCGCTCCTTCGCGTCTTCTAGGAGTAATTGACTATAACCGATAATAGCATTAAGGGGAGTTCTTAATTCATGAGTCATATTAGCCAGAAAACTACTTTTTGCTCGGTTGGCGGCTTCCGCGGCATTTTTGGCCATTTCTAATTCTGTAGTACGCTCTTCTAATTGACGACTTCGCGCTTCTAAACTTTTCAGTAAACTATTAATTTGTTGCGCCATTGTATTGAGTGTTTCCGAAAGTAGTCCGATCGCGTCATTACTATTGATTAAGGGGGAAGGGCTTCTGCCGTTGCTAGGCCTACGACTTATTGGGGCATCGTGACGCGAACGTGCGGTGAAGTCTCCACTCACTAATAATGCCGCAGTTTGACGTAATAGACTCAAATTACGAAGCATTCGAGAAACGACAAATAAAATCATTCCCCCCGTTAAACCACTGAGGAACAAAGTAGCTAATAACCACTGTTGGCTATGAGACACTTGTATAAATGCTTGTTGTAATAATTCTTGTATTCTATGATCCGTCGTGGTAGCGCCAATCTCTGCCAAAATGTGTCCTAATTGCTCTAAGGTAATCGCTCCGAAAGCAATGACTAGCCAAATGAGCATTAACAAAATGGCAAACAATATACTCAGAGAAACACCTATACCTAAAGTCATTCCCTTGTGAGAAAAATCGGAAGCCCAAGGATAATTCTCCAGAAAAGGATCTGGAGACACTAAATTTCCCGAATTACTAATTTCCTCAATTAAACCATCGGAGCAAACTTTACCCACGCGTACTTTTTTGCAAAGATGTTGCGTTTTGCTATCCACTTTCACTAAACCACCCGGAGCCATCCACTCACTTTTTTTCACCGCGTCTCTCACTTTTTTTAATTCAAAGGAACCCGCCTTTTCCACCGCGCACTTCCATAAATACACTCCTAAATAAGCTGCTTCTATGGGATCATCCGTTACCCGATCTTGTCCATACTTATCTTTATAGGCTTTGACAAACCGTTGATTTTCGGGTGTATCTATTGTTTGAAAATAATTCCAGACTACCAGGTGTCCAGTGATATATTCAGAGCCAATAGCTCTGATTTCTTCCTCCGCGACACTTGCCGACATAATCGGTAATTCTTCTGGGGTGATTCCCAATTTTCGCCAGTGTCGGAAAAACGCGACATTACTATCACCATTGAGGGTATTAAAAATAGCATCTGGTTGTGTTTTCTTGATTTGCCCGATCGCGCCTTCAACATCCGTCGAACCCAGAGGAATATACTCTTCACCTACGATCGCGCCATCAGAAATGGTTAATTGAGCTTTAATAATTTCATTCGCGGTACGGGGGAAAATATAATCGGAACCCAAGAGAAAAATTTTGCGTTTTCCCTGTGATAATAAATAATTTATCCCCGGAATAATTTGTTGATTAGGCGTTGCCCCTGTATAAATAATATGGCGCGATCGCTCTAATCCCTCATATTGCACTGGGTAAAATAATAAACCCTGAAAACGCTCTAAAATGGGTAATACCGCCTTGCGACTGGCAGAGGTCCAACAGCCAAAGAGGACCACGACTTCTTTTTTTTCTAATAACCATCGTGCTTTTTGGGCAAACGTCTGCAAATCACTCGCGCCATCTGCAATAATTGGTTCAATGGGAGAACCTAACACCCCTCCCATTGCATTGATTTCCTCAATGGCGAGAAGGGTTGCATCTTTTACGGAAACCTCACTGATCGACATTGTACCTGTGAGGGAATGTAATAGACCAACTTTAATCGGGGTCATGGTAGTGTTAGCTGAGAGTATAATCGTGCATTCATCGTTTCGGGTATGATCGTGCTAGGCACTGCCTGGAAGGAGATCGCATTTTTGATGGATATCACATTAATAGCTTAAAGTCTTTAAGGGTAAAGTGAGAAGAAAATTAAAAAAATTCGACATTAAACAACTACCCTCTAGTGCTACAATCTGGATATTTGATGTCATCAATGGCTTTATCCTTCCGACAAAAAACACCCATCCTGAAAATGCAGCCCTCTGATAGAGGTATTGTACCGAGTCCTAGGGTTTTTCGTCTTAAATGGTAACTTGAAAGTTTAGATTTTGCGAGTTTTATGGTTATGAATCGCTCTTTTTCGGCACTCCCCTCCCTGCGTCGGCAACTTTTTGCCATTGTCCTATTATTGTCATTGGGCTTGACGATCGCGAGTTGTTCTAATACCAGCCAAGCCGCGGGTGCGACTCCTATGGATGCCAAATTCAAGGAACAAGTGTTACAGATTATCCGTGAAAATCCAGAGGTTTTGATTGAATCGCTTCAAGCTTATGATAAGCAAGAAAAAGAAAAACTCCAACAAGCTAGACAATCGTTTTTACAACAGTTAGCCTCTAATCCTAAATCACTAATCGGAAATTCTCCCACCACAGGATCTCCCGATCAAAAAATTGTGATGATTGAATTTTCCGATTTTCAATGTCCTTTTTGTTCCAAAGCCAATAACACCGTTAAACAGTTTATGGAAAAACATAAAGATCGTGTAACTTTAGCTTATAAACATTTTCCTCTAACCCGTATCCATCCCCAAGCATTACCCTCCGCAAAAGCGGCTTGGGCCGCTCAACAACAAGGCAAATTTTGGGAATTTCATAATGCTTTGTTTGAACAACAAGACAAATTAGGTGAAGATTTATATTTGACAACCGCGACAAAACTTAATCTCAATGTCGAGCAATTTAATCGCGATCGCGCTAGTCAAGGCGCGACAGAGGCCATTGAAAAAGACCAGAAACTTGCCCAATCATTAGGTCTTGATGGTACACCTTTCTTTATCATCAATGGCAAAACTTTCTCCGGCGCGGTGGATTTATCAGAAATGGAAGCCGTTTTAGATAAAGTTAGTCAAAAATAAGATTACTTTTGACGGCAGAGAATCGCGATCGCCCTGGGGAAAAAAAACTCCCAACGCGATCGTATTCTCAACAAAACATCAAGGAAAAAATGAGACAGTAAAAGAGTCCCTTAAGGACGTTTACTATGACGAATTCCCTCAATAGCCGTGTGATAATCCTTAGCCTTAAAGACAGCAGAACCCGCGACAATCGCATTCGCGCCAGCTTCCAAAACTTGCCAAGTATTATCCGCTTTCAAACCACCATCAACCTCAATCCAAGGATCGAGTCCCTTCTCATCACAAATTTGACGTAATTTACGAATTTTAGGAACAACAGAGGGAATAAAACTTTGCCCCCCAAAACCGGGGTTAACACTCATAATCAAAATCAAATCACAGACATCTAAGACATACTCAATTAACTCCAAAGGAGTAGAAGGATTGAGTACAACACCCGCCTGCTTACCAAATTCCCGAATTTGACAGAGGGTACGGTGCAAATGGGGAGAAGCATTATGCTCTGCGTGAACCGAAATAATATCCGCGCCCGCCTTCGCAAAATCACCAACATACTTTTCTGGCTCCACAATCATCAAGTGAACATCCAGAGGTTTGCTGGTAACAGGGCGAATCGCTTCCACAATCAGGGGGCCAATCGTAATATTAGGAACAAAACGGCCATCCATGACATCAACGTGAATCCAGTCGGCACCCGCCTCATCGACAGCCCGTATTTCATCGCCGAGTCTGCTGAAATCAGCAGATAATATAGATGGAGCAATCACAGTCTTTTTGGTGGATTGGCTCATGGGAAATGATACTCTCCTGCGTCCTTGCAGTATCCAGTGTATCAAAAAGTTGTGTTTGAGTATTAAATTAGGTTTTGGGTTTTGGGTTTTCACTCAATACCATTTCACCAAAATGATGATAGGAAACTAAGTGAGCAGATGGCCCCCCCGGTACTACTAACCCCATAAACCGATATATTTGTATCAACCTTAAAATGAAATGGCATATAGCAGAAGGAAGAAGGAAGAAGCAATAAAATCAAAGGTTTGGGCCCTTAACAACGTCTTAACCCTTGAGGTTGCTATAACACCTACCAGATACTTCGGGCCCCGACAGCTAAGACCACAATACCAAAAACCTACCACATACTATGAAAGAACGCGATCGGTTTGAAAATCCGGTAGAGACGCGATTACAACTATTTTTAATCCTAACTCCCTTTGTGGGATTCTTCCCGGCACTGTGGACACTCTATCGTCGCGAAGGTTCCCTAGAGCAAAAAGCTGTGTGTCGTTTAGCAATACTCTTAGCATTTAGTTGGCTCATGGGGCATATTCTGTTAGAAGCTGGAGCGATATCTGCGGAATCTTGGACAATACCCTTGTTATTTACCAGTAGTCTATTTACCACCAGCTATTTTATTATATCCCTTGGGTTGATGGTGCGTGTCTGGAAACGCCAGCCCGTCTGGCTCCCTGGAATCAGTCGTTTAGCAGAGAAAATGTTAGGTAAACACCTATCATAGACAAAATTGAGGAACAAGGGTTTACACCCCATTTTCAGGGGATTGTATCAATAAACCCTCCCTTTTTATGCTAAAAAATGCCATGAACATTATTTATTGTGTGTGAGGAAACCTGTGTCATCTCAAAAAACTTATAAGTCAAGTTCTCAAAAGCAACCCTCTCGCCCATCTGGTATGAAAAAACCCCGCATCTCTAATCGAGGACGTTGGCTCGGCTTTGGTTTGGGCTTGGCGGGTGTCGCGATGCTATCAGCCACCGCGGGGGCTTTCCTCGCCGTTTCTATGTCGAAAACACCTCTGATGCAGCAAAAATTAACTCCTGAAGAGGCCGCGGTTTTTTCTAAGAACGATTTGGCGAAGGTGAATATGAAAATGCCTGAACTTACTCGCCCTGTCAATATCTTAGTGTTAGGCTTAAAAGTTCTTAGTTCTGATTTAGATCAACCACCGAAAAATAACGCGACTTACTTAACTTGGGAGAATTCGTTTAAAGGTTTGACGGATACAATGATGCTATTGCGCTTTGATCCGAAAAAGAAAAAATTAACGGTGCTTTCTATTCCCCGTGATACTCGTACTAATATTGAAGGGAAAGGCTTAACAAAGATTAATGAAGCTAATTATTATGGGGGACCGGCCCTCGCGGCTAAATCTGTCAGTAGTTTATTGGGTGGTGTCGGTATTGATCGCTATGTGGTGGTAAATATTCATGCGATGAAGAGTTTGATCGATGTGATGGGTGGGGTCGATTTTTATGTCCCAAAAGATATGAAATATATTGATGAAAGTCAACATTTATATATTGATTTGAAGGCGGGAAAGCAAAAGCTAAATGGGGCGCAGGTTGTCCAGTTTCTCCTCTATCGCCATGATGATTTGGGAGATATTGGAAGAGTGCAACGACAACAACTTTTGATGCGGGCTTTGTCGGAACAATTTTTGAATTTTGGCACTCTCTCTCGACTCCCTCAAATTCTATCGGTAATTCAATCCCATATTGATACAAATTTAACTATTGAAGAGTTAGTCGCACTCTTAGGCTTTGCTGTTCAAACTCAAAAATCTGATGTGCAAATGGTGATGCTGCCCGGTGCATTTAGCGATCCAAAGGAGTTTAAGGCGAGTTATTGGTTGCCCGAACAAAGTGGTATTGAAACTGTCATTGCAGAACATTTTGATTTTGGTTCTCCCTCTTGGAGTAATGAACCCATTGATCCTTCTTATCTCCGCGTTTCTATTCAAAATAGTACCAATAATGATGATTCTGAGTCTCTCTTACTTAATAAACTCAATGATGGGGGTTATCACAAAGTTCGACTTTCTAAGCCTTGGCCGGAACCTTTAGAAGTGACTCGTATTGTGGCGCAAAGTGGCAATCAAAAAGATGCTGAGATGATTCAAAAGTTTTTAGGTTTTGGTGATGTTGTTGTGGAAAGTACGGGTTCTTTACAATCTGATGTTACCATTAAAATAGGCAAAGATTGGTTACAAAAAATGCCTGCTTCTAGCCAGTTACCTTCTTCTCCGAAGAGTCGCTATAAAAGATAATCATGACTTACGCACTCAAACCCATATTGAGGGTTAGAGGCTGTTATCTGTTACTAGAAATGACGACTTTTTGTTAATAAACTAGCTTTATACCTAAGTGTTTAGGGCACTTTTCCCTGTATTAAGGTTAGGTTATTCGGCGGGTTTATCTGTATTAATCTTAGGTTTTTAAGATCCTGTTGAACCCGCGGATACTGTCCATCGCGTCCCCCAATAGTATTATTTTGAGTATCTCTAACAATTATTGAGCTATTTTTAGCATCTTTGATATCGCATTCCGGGCAATTGTGTGATGATTTCTAAAAGTTCTAATTCTAAAAGAACACTGGAAACTTCTCCTGGGGCTAATTGCGTGGTTTCAACTATCAAATCAAAGGGGGTGGCTTCTCCTTGTATCGCGTCTAATACTTGGGTGAGACGGGGTTCTAATTGGGGTAATCTCGGTGCTGGTGTCTCACTAAATAGGGATAATTGTTCCCCTCTTTCTGTTGTGTCTAATTGGGGAAGAGCTCCTAACATTTTTAATAGGCGCTCTTCGCTTAATTGCCGATCGCGATTGGGGGGAATAGGGGTAGCGCCTTGATTTAATAATTCTAAACACCCTTGGGAGTTATCGTCGTCTAATCTCGCGGTTAACACATAAATATCTCTCTGAAATTCTTTCGCGTAGTCTGCTGTAATTAATGCTCCCGATTTTTGGGGTGCTTCCATCACTAATAGGGCTCGACTTAATCCGGTAATAATCCGATTTCTGCGGGGAAAATGGGTTTTAAATCCTTTGGTTCCCGCGGGATATTCACTAATAATTAATCCTTGTTCTAATATCGCTTCTGCTAGTTTTTTATTCTCTCTGGGATACACTAAATCCACTCCTGTGCCAAAAACCGCGATCGTCCTTCCTCCCGCGTTTAAACATCCAAAATGGGCTTCTGTATCAATGCCTGCGGCTAATCCTGATACAATGGTAAAACCGCTTTTTGTCAACGCGGTACTAATGCGTTTTGTCCATCGTTTTCCATAGTCGCTGGGGTGACGGGTCCCCACGATTCCGATGCTGGGTTTTATGCCTTGATTTTCTTGGATATCGACTTTACCTCGATAATATAAAATGGGGGGAGGATTGGGTATTTCTAATAATAATCGCGGATAGTCTCGATCGCGGGGTGTCCAAAAACACGGATTTTTCTTGATATGCTCTTCATAGAATTGTTGGGGATTAAGACGCGATCGGATGTCGATAATTTTTTCTATGGTTTGGGAGCCGATACCTTGAACTTGTTTTAAGTCTTGGGGGATCGCGTGCCACGCGTCTGCTAAATTACCAAAGTGTTGTTCTAATCTGGTGAGTATGATGGGACCAATACCACTAATTTGAGACCATGCTAACCAGTAAGCGCGTTCTTCTGTCAAGTTTTTTCTCCCAATTGTCTCTACTGTTAAAATTTTGTATTTTGGTGGTGGGAGCAAGAGGCTTGCGCTTAGATCCCTAGGGAGCCAGATGCTCCCACAAAATACGCGTTTTAGGCTTTCCAGTTGATAACTTTAACGTATAAATAGGCAAGTGCTTCGCCAATAACTACTCTAAATCCTTCACTGGATTTCCACCAGGCTTTTTGATCATAACTTGTGGGAATTGACGCGATCGCGCCTAGGGGTATTTTGCCTTTAAAGACTTCTTGAAAAATTAACCAACTTCGGCGGGTATGGGGACCATAAGAATATAAATTTATACCCTTGACATTTAACTGTTTTTGTGCTAGATAATCCTCCAATGCTAAAGCGGAAGCAAAAGTACGATTTTTGATCACATTCTCCGAAGGTATGGGAATTACTTTATCAGTTTCTATTCCTAATTTGACACAAGTTGCCGCGGCTAAGTTCGCAAAATTTTTATATTGCACGAGATAAAATCCTTTGTCTACGGGGCCTCCTGTGGTGAAAATTTGGCGATAATTGCCTTTCTTAAATTCCTGTATCGCGCTTTCGATCGCGTCATCGGGTATCCATCCCTCTATCACTAAAATATCGGCTGGTATGGGAGAATTAAGGGATAAAAAAGAATTAAGATTGGCAAAACTTAAGCTAAATAAGGTGATAATAAAAAACAGTAAAATCGACCAACCTTGTAGAGTCAATACCCAAGTTTCTCGACGTAAAATTAGACGAAGCTTCATAAATTTTTAGCAGTTAAGTAATCCCTATTTCTTGCACCCCTGTAGGGGCAGGGTTATTTCATTATCACCCAAGACTGTAGGGGCGGGTTCAGTGAAATCTTTGATACCCATCGGCAAATAATATAAACCTGCCCCATTCCCACCCATAAATTAATGATTCACTTAATTCAAAAGCGGGTTCAGTGAAATCTTTGATACCCATC
>JBEDKD010000436.1:0-14632 GCA_041172365.1 Cyanobacteriota bacterium
GCGGGTTTTATAGCATATCTGTTTGGTGGCACAGATATCGGCAAACCCGCCCCTACCGTTATCATTAAATAATTGGGTATGGGCGGTTTCACCGATTATTTCCTACCGACAAATAACCTAAATAAACCCGCCCCAAACCGCCTGTCAATGGGGATGGGGCGGGTTTTATAGCATATCTGTTTGGTGGCACAGATATCGGCAAACCCGCCCCTACCGTTATCATTAAATAATTGGATAGGGGCGGTTTTACCGATTATTTCCTACCGAAAAATAACCGAGATAAACCCGCCCCCAACCGCGATCGATATAAATCTTTACCAAAGAGACTGCATAAACTCCCCTAATCTGACGATAACTATAATAGAGACTCAGAAACCGGGTTTCTTAATGAAATTATCCTCAAACCCGGTTTCTCATCTGGCAACATATCAGGAATCAAACCATGAATCAACAACGCGTCGAAGCTTATCTTAATCTCATTGAAAAACTCCTCACCTGCCCCAGTGGTGAAGAAAATGCTATTTTAAATCAACATCAAGATTTAATTGATGAAGGTTTAGTCATAATCATGCAAGCTCTCGCCCAAGAGATGACAGAAAATAATGATGAAAATAGAGCCAGTTTTTTGCTCGATATGGCATCAGCATTAGCGAATTATCTCGGTAAATCAGCCACTCCCGATTATCAGTCTTTCTTGAGCGAGGTATTAAAAGCCATATCAGAAAGTAATAGAAACCCTCAAGTTGTCTATCCTCTTTTACAAAAAAATCTCGATAAACTCGATCTAACTTTTGCCCAAGTATTGACAGAATGGGCAACAGCTAAGTTTAAAGAAGTCCCATCAAAAACAGCACAAGCTATCGCGGAAGATATTGTCAACTTTGGTAACTTAATAAATCAATTTCCCCTAGGGAGACGTGCCCTTAATTTAGAAATTGGTATCGCGTGTCATCAAGCATCCTTAGAAGTATATACCCGTGACGCTTTTCCCTATGAATGGGCAACGACTCAAAATAATCTGGCTAATGCCTATTGTGATAGAATAAAAGGGGAAAAAGCGGACAATCTTGAAACCGCGATCGCGTCTTATAAAGCCTCCTTAGAAGTCTATACCCGTGACGCTTTTCCTTATGAATGGGCAATGACTCAAAATAATCTGGCTATAGCCTATCAGAATAGAATAAAAGGGGAAAAAGCCGACAATATTGAAACCGCGATCGCGTGTTATCTAGCCTCCTTAGAAGTCTTAACCCGTGAGGCTTTTCCTTATGAATGGGCAACGACTCAAAATAATCTGGGGGCTGCCTATTCTCATAGAATAAAAGGGGAGAAAGCCGACAATATTGAAACCGCAATCGCGTGTTATCTAGCCTCCTTAGAAGTATATACCCGTGACGCTTTTCCTTATGAATGGGCAGGGACTCAAAATAATCTGGGTGAGGCCTATCGGAATAGAATAAAAGGGGAAAAAGCGGACAATATTGAAACAGCGATCACGTGTTTTAAAGCATCCTTAGAAGTAAGAAACAGTGACGCTTTTCCTTATGATTGGGCAAACACTCAAAATAATCTGGCTAATGCCTATCTGAATAGAATAAAAGGGGAGAAAGCCGACAATATCGAACACGCGATCGCGTCTTATCAAGCCTCCTTAGAAGTCTTAACCCGTGAGGCTTTTCCTCAATATTGGGCAAACACTCAAAATAATCTGGGGGCTGCCTATACAGATAGAATAAAAGGGGAAAAAGCCGACAATGTTGAAACCGCGATCGCTTGTCATCTAGCCTCCTTAGAAGTATATACCCACGACGCTTTTCCTTATGAATGGGCAAGAAGTCAAAATAATCTGGGGGCTGCCTATTCTCATAGAATAAAAGGGGAGAAAGCCGACAATATTGAAACCGGGATCGCGTGTTATCAAGCATCCTTAGAAGTATATACCCGTGACACTTTTCCTCAAGATTGGGCAATGACTCAAAATAATCTGGCTAATGCCTATTCTCATAGAATAAAAGGGGAGAAAGCCGACAATATTGAAACCGGGATCGCGTGTTATCAAGCTTCATTAGAAGTATATACCCGTGACGCTTTTCCTCAAGATTGGGCAATGACTCAAAATAATCTGGGGGCTGCCTATTCTCATAGAATAAAAGGGGAGAAAGCCGACAATATTGAAACCGCGATCAAAGGTTTCCGGTTTGCATTAGAAATTTGTACTCCTGAAGCTTTTCCTTTAGACTGTTTAACGTCAGGCAGAAATCTAGGGGATTTAGGTTTTAAAGAAGGTAATTGGCAGGTGGCGATAGAAGGCTATCAAAAAGCCATTGAAGCCGTCGAAACTAGCCGGAGTTGGGCTACTTCTGACAATAGTCGCCAAGAGATTTTAGCGGCATCTATCCGCATTTATGACAATCTCATCCAAGCCTATATCAACAACAATCAAATCGACAAAGCCCTAGAAATTGTGGATCGTAGTCGTGCCAAACGTTTAGTCGATTTAATGGCGAGTAATGATCTTTATGCTAAGGGTGAAATACCGCCCGAAGTTGAAAAGTATTTGCAGGAATTTGACGCGAAACAACGGGAAATCGACTCCGAAATTCAAAAATTACGTCATTCTTCTAATGAGAATAAGAAAGAATTAGCAGGAGTCGGGAGTCAATTACTGGCTCGTGCGGCGGTTGAAGCTTACAGCGACAAGATGAAAGAATTAGAAGAGGAGAAACAGGAAATCTGGAAAAAAATCCGCAAACTCGATCCAGTTTTGGCGGGACAAATCAAGGTGAATCCCATAGAATTTGCCGCGATGCAGAAACTCATCCCCTCCTCAAATACCGCGATTCTTTGTTTTTATACCACTAATAATGACACTCATATTTTTGTCATTTACAAAGATAAATCGCCTCAACTTCATACTCCCCCAGGGCAGGGTTATGAAAAATTGCACAGATGGATTTTTGAGAATTGGTTAAACGCTTATCTAAACGATAAAACAGCATGGGAAGAGGGGATGAGTGATTTTCTCTTAGAGTTAGGGAAACGGTTAAAAATTAATGATTTGATCGGGCAATACCTTGATGGGATAGAGGAATTGATCATCATTCCCCATGTTGATTTACATCAGATTCCCTTTGCCGCGATACCCCTTATTGCTCAGGGTGAAAGTAGTCCTAAAACCCCCCTTATTAAGGGGGGCAGGGGGGATCAATATTTAGGGGAGAAATTCTTGATTCGTTATGTGCCCAGTTGTCAAATTTTAGAGTATTGCCACAACCGCGACGCGATAGAATCATTACAATATGGCATCGTAGAAAACGCGACGGATGACTTATATTTTACCCCATTTGAGTGCGAAGAAATTGCCAAAATTGTCGAAATACCGCCAGAAAAACGCTTAAAAGGAAGTCAACAAGCGACAATTCAAGAATATCGAAATCTGGTAAAACAAGTGAATGGACTGCACTCAAGTCACCACGCGCAATGCCGTTTAGATAACCCCTTAGAATCCCAATTATTATTAGGTAATGGGAGTATTACATTAGGGGAATTAATGACACCGGGTTGGCGACTTCCTGAATTATCGGATGTATTTCTTTCCTGTTGCGAAACCAATTTAGGCATGACGAAAATCACCGATGATATTTTAACATTAGGAACTGGATTTTTATGTGCGGGGGCTCGTAGTGTGGTGAGTAGCCTTTGGGCAGTAGATGATTTAGCCACCGCGTTATTTTCGATATTTTATTATGAGTATCGAAAGCCGGGTTTAAGTCGTCCTGAAGCCTTGAGACGTACTCAGAAGAAATTACGCACCATTTCCGGTAAGGAATTAAAAGAAAAGTATCAAGAGAAACTCAATCCCATTATGGAGAACATAATTGAGAAACTTCAGAATGAATTAGCCCAAGTTAAAGCAGAAATAGAAGACTTAAAAGCGCAGAAAAAACCACGGAAAGAAATCCGAGAAAAAGCAGCAGAAGAGAGCAAAATCAACGAAAAAATCAAGGCTTATCAAGAAGTTCCACAAACACTTTATCAAGAAGCAAAACCCTTTGAACATTTAAAATATTGGTCAGCCTTTATTTGTCAAGGTTTGCCATAAACCTGATTATTTAATGATAACGGTAGGGGCGGGTTTGCCGATATTTGTGCCACCAAACAGATATGCTATAAAACCCGCCCCATCCCCATTGACAGATGGTTGGGGGCGGGTTTATCTAGGTTGTTTGTGAGTAGGAAATAATCGGGTTAACCCGCCCCTACAAATGGATATTTCTCAGCCGTTATTCCTTCCGAAAAAATCAGCTAATTTTTCTAGCCATTCTTCTGCTAATAAACTCAATTCGGCTTCTACATCACTGTCGATATTCCCCCCAGGAGTATCACCTAAAACTTTATCTCGATTCTGCGATGTACTCCCGCCAGAACCACTTTTAGCCAAAGCTTTTCGTCCTTCGTCTCTCCAGTCATCTTGAGGAACATTATTGTGAATTGACTCTAATTTTGTGACAATTTTATCAAGGGGTGTTTCTCTTAATATTTCTGCCACTTTTAGCATTACCGGATCATCCTCTTCACAAGAATCTAAATACCCTTGTATGAGTCCCTTAAAAAAGGGTATTCTCTCCTCCAAAAGAAAGAAATAATCCGACAATTGTTCAATCGGTTGGAGACTTTCTAGGGGAATTTCTGATATTTCCTCATCAATGTCTGCCGCGGGAATAAATCCTAAAAGTTTAGCTTTATCCAATTTTTCTGGAAGAAGGACACCAATATACGCGATTCTTTCTTCCCTCACTTCTGGGGGAAGATAAATAACTGTTTCCCCTTCTGTGACAGCACGACATTCTAATTTACCGATATCAGGAATGACTAAATCTGCCACATTAAATAATGCCCGCAAACCAGGATTCCAACTATCACTTTGATCGAGATTTGTTTCCCACTCTGCCCACTCTAAGAAATAGTTAACCGCATAAACCGCCAATGTATTGAGATACACCTGTTTACCTTTGTGTTTTGTAGCTTGTTCCTGTGCAAATTTTAACGCGCATTGATGGGCGTTTTGATTCAGGGGAATTTCTAAGAAATATTGTTCTGTTGTATTCATAATTATGCCTCCGGTTTGTATCCAAAATTAATCGCGAGTTCTCTTAAAAGGGGTTCACATTTCTTTTTCCAGTGGGCGTTAATAGTTTGATAATTAATATCTAACTCTCTGGCAAGTTCCGATAGTTTATCGGGGGTTTCTTTGAAGTGTAACCGTTGAGCGAGTACCTGACAATTCACATCGGGACGGGGGCGCATATTTTCCGGTTGATTTCCCTGGCTTTTATCGATCTTTTCACTCGGATAACAGTTTTGCAATTTCCCCTCTGGATCGGTGTTGATATATTGCCACAACTGACTACCAATAGACTTATTTTCTGTTTCTGTCTCTATCTCTATTAACTCATCAAGGAGACTGATGGTAGGATAAGACTTTTTACCAACAAAACCCTCATTAGAAACCTGTTCTAAATGAGTATCTCCTTGGCTATCCTGTGAGAGCATATTATCCAGACTAAAGGGTTGCTTTTTCAGTTTGCGGTATGCGTCTAACTCTTTGTTTTTGACAATTTGATTGAACCGTTGAATCAGCCTTACTCGGACTTTTAGCGCTGAAGTATTGTCCAAGTCGATTGTTAAGAAAAATCCCTTAATCGTTTTCAATAAGCCAATATAGGCTTCCTGCATCACAACTTCACAGTCAATCCGAGTATCCCGGCATTTTTTGACATCGGGAAACTGGGTTAGGAATTTGATCAACTGGTTTTGTGCATTTTTGTTTTGGGGATTTTCCGCCTCAGCATCCCGCAGGGTGATCAGGATCTCACGTAACTTTTCGTCTGTATCCATCGGCTCCCTTTCCTGATTAATAAGTGATTGTCTTATTATCAGGTATAAGGTTGTCTCGATATGACTCAGGAGAAACAGCCCGGAAAATCGCGATGGGTTTAAACCTGTCACGAGGGGAGGGACACTTTCCTGGGCGAGTTTTGGGTGTGTGTCTGGTTTCCTCATAGTTAATCTGTCTATGGGTTGACACTGGTTTGTCGGAGCTCTTTGAGAGTTTATGCAGAATGTTACAAAAGTTTACAAAGAGACATCTGGTAAAAATTATGTCAATCACAGGCAAGATGCCTGTGCCACAATAGTTGGTAATCTGGTTTTTTTTTGAAACCGCAGATATAGGCGAAGCCTTCCCGTAGGGTACGCAGATAAACGCAGATATGGATGGGGCGGGTTTATGTAGGTTGTTTGTGGGTGGTGAAAATTCGGGTGAAAGAGCCCCTACAAACGGAATGATATCAACCCGCCCCCACCCGATCACGATCGCGGTTTGGGGCGGGTTTATGTAGGTTGTTTGTCGGTAGGAAATAATCGGGTGAAAGAGCCCCTACAAACCCCATGAAAAACCCGCCCCATCCCCACACGATCGCGGTTTGGGGCGGGTTTATGTAGGTTGTTTGTGGGTGGTGAAAATTCGGGTGAACCCGCCCCTACCCGATCACGATCGCGCTTCTTCCATCAGCCAAATATCTGTGTTTATCCCAGAATTGCGAAGCCGATCGCGAAGAGGTTCTCTTATTGTCTATCCCAAGTCCAATTATTAAGAATTTGTTGAGGAATACCAATATTAATCCCTTGCTGCTCAAGCTGTTGTCGGAGGCGGCGACGCAATTCTCTGCCAACTTTCCCTTGCCGCCCGGGCTGGGTTTTAATTAATAAGCAAATGCCCATCCCCGAATGATCTAAATTATCAATTCCCAATAAATTCGGTGCTTCTAAAATGTACTGTTTCCAGTCCAGATCATGATAGAGTTCATCCGCAGTTTCACGGATAACAATTAACGCCTTATCGACATCAGTATTGTAGTCAACTTGAATCGTTAGATTAACTTGGGACCAATCTCTCGTTTTATTCTCCACTACTTCAATACGGCTGTTAGGAATAGTAATTAAAGAACCTTCGATGTTACGGATTTGGGTGAAAAAAAGGTTCATCTTTTCTACTGTTCCCGATACATTTTCTACCCTAATAGAGTCGCCAACGGCATAAGCATCAAGCCAGAAATTACTGGCTCCTAAAATCAATGATTTAATGAAGTTCTGAGAACCAAAAGAAACAGCAAAACCGACAATCCCTGCCCCCGCGACAATTGGTGTAATGGGAATCCCTAGCCTTTTCAGAGCGATAACCAGTCCAATGGCCAGAACCAGAAAAGTTTTCACTCCCATAATAGCAGTGGTTAAGGTATCAATGCGGATTAAGTCTCTGGCTGAAGCTTGGTTAAAAAGAATTTTCGTTTCTACGTTTTCTTTCCATTCGGCAAAAAGACAATTAATCAAAGGGTTAATGCTTCTATTAACCACAAATACCATCAGCCCAATAAATAGCAATTCCTTGGGTGCTTGAACGATGGAATATCCTAATCCCCGACTATAGGGAAACAATTCTAAAATTTGAGAAAGGCCAATCAACCAGAGGAATAAAAAACCAAAGTTTAACAACCCAAGCCGGAAATTAATTTGCTGAATTTTCGCGGTTAAATGTTCTCGTTCTTTTTCTCTGGCTATCACTTCATTCGGCTCATTTTTGCTCACGAAAGAGTCTGAGTTAAACTCTGATGGAGTGATAAACTGTTCTGCTTTTTCCGATTGGGTGAAATTAGCTAATTTTTCTTTATATTTCTGCCATCGGGTTTTGAATATTTTTTGCAAACGCCTCCATACTATAGAGGTGATCAGCAGAACGATCGTGATCCCCACAGCTATCATGCTTTGATGACGTAAATGCTCTGGTTGTCTTTCCTTCCATGCTTCTAAGAGAACATTGTGGATATATTTCGCGGCCTCTGCGGCGATATCAGAAAGCTCTCGTCCGTGAAGTTGAGCATCAAGTTCAGTAATGGTTAAAATCGGTTGGGGAGTCAATTGCTGGTCATCTGAGACAACGATTATCGTTTGACCATTAAGAATACTAGCATTAACTTTGAGACTTTCGGGATTGAAACCTCTTTTCAATATACCCTGAAGTTTGGCTTCAATTGACTGCACCCGAAGTTCTACAGGGGACAGAGCATCACTATCTTTTTTCTGATTCACAGAGGCGGGAGCCGCGACTAAAAAGAGGATTTTCCCATCAAGTTTGACAGGAGCATAAACCAGGTTGCCGATCGCGCCTTGTGTATTCAAGCGAGAAATCATACCCTGGTTTTGATAATAGTTTTCAAGGTCCTTTTGAGAGGGAACTTGTGAAAGCGCGATCGGGCCAGAAAATAGGGTGAGAGTAAAGCAGAGGAAGCCGATCACAAAGAAACGTCGCGCACTAAGGTGGAAGAATCTAGGGATATTTTTTGCAAAAGTGGACTGAGAGATTGCCATAAAATGATGAAATTTAATCAAAATACGATAAATTTTCCCTTCTGAAGAAGCAGCACAAATTAAATCGACTTTCAAAGTATCACCTTATGGTCAACTTTCACGAAAATCCCGTAAAGTTGAGAAATCCATCGGCGGGTTTGTGGCGGCTTCCGCTTCAGTCAAATCTCTCATTTCTTTAATAAACGTCTCAGTGGCTAGGAGTACCTTGGGGAGCCTCTCAAAGAAGCAAAAAAAACTGTAGTGGGTTGGCGTAGCCAACCCACAACCAATTTACAAAAATGAGATGCTCCCTCTCCAATAACTATTGTGGCGCAGGCATCTTGCCTGCGATGGACATTATTTTTGGGAGATGTCTATGAGATACTCAATTCAATCAACATACACAACCACATACTGAGAGCCGTAGGGCTGGTAATAAGTTGCTCCACATTGGTAAAGAGAACTCCCTTCGATCACGACGGTAGAACACCCCCTTGGCAAAGTAGCCACGTAGATTGTTGATCGACGAATGACACGCCGAGTTGTGCGGCGGGCAACACCCGCTCCACTAACTGGTGTCAAAGGTCTACCAATTACCGCGTTCGCTTCCTGTACTACGATCGCGCTATGGAATAAACCATCAAATACCGTACTAGCAAATAGAAGACTAAATCCGGTTAAGATCACTCGATTAATTGATTTCATTACTTTTTCTCCTCAGTCGATGTAAATTCGTCCATATCGCGGGCGGGTAAAACATTGAGTTTAGTTGCTCCTGATGGTGCGACAAATCTGAACTGGTTATTATCAATCTGGGGATTAATCTCCCAATTGTAAAACCGGATTTCATATTGGGGAGCTGCCGCTTGCCATTTACTGGTAATAACGTATTTCATCGGCAATGCTTTATCCCCCGTCTGAATCCAGATTTGCCAGTCCACCATATCTTTGCGAAATGCGAGATGATGACACTCAATACCGTTAATATAAGACGTACCCAGATAACTACTGCTCTTAATTCCCGTGGAGAGAATACTATAGGGATTAGCAAACATCAAATCAGCACCGGGCGCGGGAATTCCTGTTTCTGATTCATAAGCGCGAATGGCATCATCAATGCTTCCTGAAACCGCAATCTGAGCATAAGCATTGCGCTTTTTACCATATAAAGTTAGAGTTTGGCCATCAAAAAAGAACTGAGATTGTGCGATCGCGCCTTTTCGCTCGATATAAAACTTATTTTGCCTTTCTAAGACGAGTTTGGCAGAGCTAGTAAATTGTAATTTCTCTCCATTATCAGTGACAACATCTAACGCGATATCAGCATTAACGCGAAACCCCTTTGTCTGTGCCAGATAGGAAGACATGGATTTCAGGATTTTGTCTGCATCAGGATCGATACCGTCCGCACTCATTACCGGTTTTGGTATAAAACTCATACTTAGAGCCATTCCTAGTGCCAGCCCGCGCCAGCCCGTTCCCATCAGAAATCTTGGTTTTTTCATAATCCTCTCGCTCTATTTACTGTTAAGCTATTAATCATTAGACATCTCCAAAAACCATTGTAGGGTAGGCATCCTGCCTGCCTTTTAGCTTATTTTTAGGATATGTCTATTGAAACCACCTATTTCAAAATAAATTAAACCACCCCCCAACTATTTACTGTTGAGGCTTTCACCCTTTTCCTCCTCGTCTTAATACAGTTCTTAACAGACAAATCTTAACAAGCCACCGCGATCAAAGAAAGTCTGTGGCAGGCTAATACCGGCCCTACAATAATTCTTGGAGATGTCGATTGTGTCCATGAAGAGGGGAGCATCTCAAGGTTGTAAATTGGTAGTGGGAGCGGAGAGCTCCCTAGCCCGATGGAGCCCGGAGCGAGACGCTCTGATACTCCCCACAGGCTACCCCAACCCACTACGTTTTTTTTGGCTTCTTTGAGATGCTCCCCATCAAGAGCGCGATCGCGCTACTGACGAGCCATCGCGATCTTCAGATCCACAGCACTATCAGGAATTAACTCACCAGAGAGATCCAATGTCACCCGCTTGAGTGTACCTGTGAAAGTAAACTCATCACTGTATTCATCGGGAGCTACGCGATCGCCTCCGTCATAACCGCAGGTAAGTCCCTCTGTACCGAACATTACCGGAACAGAATGGGGCATTTGCACCGCACCCACTAACTTTTGGTTAATGTAAATTTGACCAATAGCCGCAACACCTTTACCCACAGCAAAATCCGGTTTTCCTGTTGGCTCAAACTCATAGCGTAGGGAAACTTCACCCTCTGGTACATCTATATCTGAGGTCAGGTTATATTTGTCTCGTCCCAAATAGTTATAAATGAAACGCAACTTACCATCTTTAACAAAGAAAGTATAACCACCAGTGCGACCACCTTGCGAGAGTAAGATACCCTCAGCCCCACCACTAGGAATTACCACATCAGCGGTAATACTGTAAGCTCGGTTATATACCTTTGGTGCAGCAGCAAATGGTACAGGTGAACCGTTGGGGTAATATACGAACTGATTACGGGGTTTCGCGATTGTCGGACGTTCGATGTTAAGCCGCGATATCACGTCACCATCAATCGGTAATACATTGTATTTGCCCGCCTCTGTCCACCAGCGTCCCACCATGTCAATCACTTTGTCTCGGTGTTCAGCCGCTAAATTGTGGCATTCTGAATAGTCTTCGGCAACGTGATAAAGTTCCCAATTGTTAATTTCGATATCTAAGAGTACCTCATTAGTAATAGGCGAGCCAAATATGCGATTTTTGGTAGCAGCCTCAGTAAAACTTGGACCGGGCCAGGGACAAACCGCTCGCCAGCCATCGTGGTGGATGGAACGATGACCGAACATCTCAAAATACTGGGTAATATGCTTAGTGGGAGCATCTGCTTGGTTAAAGGTATGGGCAAAGCTTACCCCATCAATAGGTGCTTGGGTGACACCACGAATGCTGGTTGGGGCTTCTACTTCCAGAGCATCTAAAACCGTTGGTACTAAGTCAATAGCATGGGCGTATTGACTACGGATCTCACCCCGCGCCTTAATTCCTTTAGGCCAAGAAACAATACAGGGGTCCGTACAACCACCGCGATAGGTTTCCCGTTTCCAGCGACGGAAGGGGGTATTACCGGCATTAGTCCAACCCCAGGGATAATGGTTAAAGTAATCCACACCGCCCAAATCCTCGATCGCGTTCAGATTTTCTTCGAGGGTTTCCTTAACATTATTAAAGAAGAACATCTCATTGACTGAACCCGTCGGACCCCCTTCCGCACTAGCACCATTATCAGAAATGACGATAATTAAAGTATTATCAATTTCCTGAATTTCTTCGAGGAAATTCAGGATGCGTCCGAAGTGATAGTCCGTATGTTCCATAAATCCGGCATAAACTTCCATCATCCGGGCATAGATGCGTTTTTCATCTGCTGATAGAGTTTCCCATTGAGGTACATCAGGATCATGGCGCGATAATTCCGTACCAGGGGGAATAATACCCATTTCGATCTGGCGTTGGTGAACGATTTTACGGTATTCGTCCCAACCCATATCAAACTTACCTTTATATTTATCCGCCCATTCCTTCGGTACATGGTGTGGTGCGTGTCCTGCACCTGTGGCGTAGTATAGGAAAAAGGGCTTTTCCGGTGCATTGACATGGGCATCTTGAATAAACTGGATTGCCTTATCTGCTAAATCGACATTGAGATGATAGCCGTCTTCAGGCCGATAGGGCTGTTCCACCGAATGATTATCATAAACGAGTTCGGGATACCACTGGTTAGTATCACCACCCAAAAAGCCGTAATAACGCTCAAAGCCCCGTCCTAAAGGCCAACGCTCATAAGGACCGGCAGGGGTTTGGTGTTCCGGCGGGGTTAAGTGCCATTTACCCACACAGAAGGTATTGTAACCCTTCTGAACTAACATCTCACTTAACATCCCTTTGTCGAAGGGTAGAATACCATTATAACCAGGGTAGCCAGTAGAGGTCTCGGTAATCGAAGCTAAACCGATGGAGTGATGGTTACGTCCAGTGAGAATACACCCCCGCGTCGGGGAACAAAGGGCGGTGGTGTGCATATTCGTGTAGCGTAAACCCTTAGCAGCTAAACGCTCTAGGTTTGGTGTTTCTACCAATCCGCCAAAGGATGATAATTGTCCGTAGCCCACATCATCTAAGACAAAAATGAGAACGTTGGGCGAGCCATCACGCGCACTGACGGGTGTCGGCCAAGCAGGGCTAGATTCTTCTGTGGTTCGTCCGATAACGCCTGTAAATGGCGTTCCATCAGGGTAAGTTTTCAATTCTGACATTTTTGTTGTTACTCCCCAAAAAACGTGTTATTGGTTCTATGTTATATCCAGACAAAGCTTACCATTAATCCTAACCTAACGTTAACAGGAAACTTATCATTACGCGCCAAATCAATTAATATTTATTCTTAGGGTAAATTTTTCCTTGATGAGCTACAAGAAACCAGGTTTCTCTATCAAGGGATAATTGACACGGACAAGGATTTATGAATAAGGATCTTTTGCACCAATAACCATCTCTCCCTGTTTTTCTTTTTCGGCACATTCATGGTTTAATTTTAGTAAATTTTCCAGAATATCATCATTTTCTTGAAAGTGATAAGCTGACATCACTAATTGATCTAATTGTTGATGAAATTTATATAATTTTGACGCGGGTTCATTAAAATATTGGTTATACAGTTGAGTGATTCCCCATCCTTTTCTTTCCATTTCTTTACTGCGGTATTCATGGAGTTTAATCATAGTTTCTCTGATTTTTTCGACTACCTTTTTAGTGGGTGTTTGCGGAAAGGGGAAGGTTTCAAAACAGGTTGTATTAGTGTAGCGTATTCTATCTTCTAAAGTTGAACTTTGCGCTTTTACCCAAATTCTATGAATATTTGCGGTGAGAATACCTAATATGTAATAATCATCAGAAGCAAGAACCATAATAGAATTATTCGGCAAAAATTCACAAGAAATAGGAATAAAAATAGACCATTTTGAATGCGCTGGAATGGCAAAATGGTAAGATAAATCTTTAAGTGCTTTTCTCATTTCTGGACGTGGACGCAAAAACATCCACCAAGATTCTCTCGCTTTTTGATCTCTATTTTTATCTCTTTCTGGTTTAACATTAATTTTAACATGATTAAAGGGTAATTCATAATCACTGGCATCTTCTAAACTCAAATCATTAAAATCAATAATCCATCTACTAGGTTCTCCGTGAGGATTTTTAGTTAAATCGTCTGCTGATGGAGCTAATTTTAAAACTTTTTCATTCTTCGGATCTTTTTTGATCCATTCTTGAGCTATCGTACCTGTAATATAGAAATCTTTTCCCACAGGAATTACACCTTGAAAACATATATTAAGATTTGCTTTTAAAGTTTTAGCTTGGGTTACAGATGTTAAAGAAGTCAGAGAAGAATTAATCAACGTAACCTGTTTACCATCTAAAACAAAATGCTCAGGTTTTATTTTAGACCAATTAACAATACTAACATGAACTTTGGCTTCTCCAGACCATTCTTGACTGGAAATAGCATCATAAATATAGCCTTGATTTTCGGTAATATAATCTAAAGAAACCTTACGACTTTTCCCTTGAGAAATCGAATTAGTAGCCACTAAACCCGCTCTCCCTTTTTCTCCTAATTGTTGATGAGCAATTCTAAACCAGTAGGCGCAAAAATCCACATCTTTAATATCAGGAAATTTAGTAAATAATTGATTAACATATTCATCGCCTAATGTCAAGCGAATATGTTTGGAACCCAAAAAGGGAGGATTACCAATAATAGCATCAGCCTTAACCCATTCCGTAAATAAAGCATCAGCACAAATAATATTATTATCCAATTGATCCAAAGGTAAAGAAGGCTCATTTAAACCTAACTTATCAATAGCAACCTTGCGCCCAATCATTAAAGTAACCTTAGCTAATTCTACAGCAAAAGGGTTAATATCCATCCCATAAAATTGCTTAGGGCTAACTCTTTTGATCCCCCCTAACCCCCCTTGAAAATGGGGGAACTCTGACTCCCCGCGTAGTAAAGGCGATTGGGGAAAAGATAACCCGATTTTTTCTAATAAAATCTTTTCAATATACTTTAATTCCTGATAGGCAACATAAAGAAAATTACCACTCCCACAGGCAGGATCAAGTACCCTATAATTAACTAA
>JBEDKD010000437.1:0-8075 GCA_041172365.1 Cyanobacteriota bacterium
TCCCCATCCTCCCCCTCTTCCTTCTTGCTTAAAAATTAGGGTATCCAACGAGGGTGGAATCCGGCAAAGGGTAATTCTTCTGGTTTAAGTTCGGATTTTGTACCATCGTTACTCATATCGACTAAGGGTAATAACCATAAACGACTATTGCCGATCGCGTTTCCGCCTTCCCCTCTGGGTTGATCCATCTCACCTCCATTTTTATTAGTGATAGTTTGATCAAATAATAACGCGAATCCATCCGGGGATAAACTGAGATGAATATCCGGTTGATTATTGGGTAAAACTAATAAAGGAGTGAGGTTTTTTTTCGCTAAATCAAGTACCGCGATAAAGGGTTGCTCCTGATATTTCTCCGTGTCTAACCGTTGAGTTAATAAACAATATAAACGGGTATTTTTTACCCCCTCTGCATCGCGGGGATCGAATTGCACACTGATAATACTTCCTGGTATTCTTAATATTTCTTGTTCTAATCCTTGATTATTAACCAGAAAAAGCGATCGCGTGTAATCCGTATTATATTTCACATAAACCGCGGCAGAATTATCTCTGGCAAATCCTAACACTTGGGCAAATTTTGGTAAAAATACTACTGCTCCATCTTTGGGATTAAAAGGGATAATAGATAAACCCTGTTTTTGGGAAATTACCATTGATTTATGATCGGGACGAATCATAAAATCACCCCCCTGCTCCGTATTTTCTAAACGTCTGGGAAATTCTCCTTCTTCAATAATCCAAGGGCCAAAATCCGCCGGTTTTTCCTTATTCACTCGCTGAATCACAATAATTTTACCATTAGAGGATAAATCAAATTTAAGATTTTGATAATCCCCCGAACCCAATACTTTTTCAAGTTTCCCCGCGACTTGGTTGGAGACAATTTCTTCCCCCGGAGCTTGGGGATTTAAACCCGTTGTTACTGTGAATATTTCTTGTTGTAAAGTTCCCGTACTCATTAAAGCGCGATCGCTCGCCGAAAATAATACGCGATCGCCCTTGGGATAAGGTTTAAAATCCATAACTACTAAATCTTTAGGGGTTAAAGGAATCGGTTTCGGTTCCTTACTACTCAAATTTACTAATATTAAACGTCCTTCTTCTTCCCCCTTCACTCCAATATACACAAAGGCGCGATCGCGACTTCTAAAAACCCCATTAAAAGGTTCAATAACGCCCCCTTTAGAATTCGTTTTCTCTCCATAAAACTTATCTTTAGCATCTTTCAATTGTAAACCATAAGTAATACCATAAGGTGCAGGAGCCATGAGAGTATAAGCCATGCGACGGCCGGCCCAACTAAATTTCCCAGGAAGGGGCGGATCAACCCGTAAGTTATCCTCAACACTTTGCTGATCCATCGGACGATTAAATGTTAACAGAAAGCCCGTATCTTCCGCACTAATTTCCTTGTTTTGCCAGCTAAATTCTCTTACTTTGGGTGTAGTGGTATCTCCCGTTAATAATAACAATCCTATTAATATTGTCAAGAAGATAATTAAAGCTATCGCGACGCGATCAATGGGTTGTTTCAACCGATGTATTATTTTTAATAACGGCTGGAAAAAAAGCGGTAATTCTTTCACAAAAATTAATCTCCTTTGAAGCAACTACTTGATCTGATTATTACCCATAATAACCGCGTAACACTGTGGTGGGTAAGGTGGATATAGCATTTTTAAATGAGATGTAAATGTGGAATAGGCTAGAGGACTGTACCACAAGTTTCACCTCGGAAACATTAACACTATATTTACCCGTTTGATACTTGGATAGTCCTCACCTCTCCTACCCAATATAAAAGTTTTAACCCTTAATAATTATAGGGATTTTGGGGTTCAGGAATGGGCTTAATCGCGGTGGCTTGAATCACTAATTTGCGTTTTTTATCCAGAGTTTCTGTTGTCATTTCTCCTTGAATTTCTACCCATTTATCAGGGGGAAAATTGACACGACTTTGCCCAGATGCTAGTTTAACTGGTAATCCTATCGGATAAGCATCCGCCGCACAACAGGTAATCACAAATCGAGACACCCAAATATATTCTTCTCCCAAGGATGGGGGATGAATCACAAATCCGTCTACCTTGACTTTTTGACCTTTATATGTATCCGGTTCAGGATTAAAATTAACTAATCTTACCCATTCTATCAGCGATCGCTCTTCTGGTTTACTAGCATTTTTAAACTCTTGAGGTTGTAATCTCGTGAAGGGTAAAGACTCCGTAATTCCCCTTTGTAAGGCAGTTTGACTGGCAAAGGTTTTCGGTGTCACAATTAACCCAATAATCGCGACAGCTAATAATAAACAACTCCCCCAGTTAGGGGGTAATAAAGTAATATGTTTGGCCGTTTCTATGGGTAGGGGATTATTACCCAGAGATTGACGTAATACCAGTTTACGTTGATAAATTTGCCAGATTTCATAACATTTGAAACCGCCGAGTATTAATAAAGCAATTCCCGCGGCTACTGTCAAACCAAAATAATTGGGATGAATCAGAATATTTAATTTTCCGGTTGTCCAATATTTGAGGAGTAAAATGCCCCAAAGGATAATCACTAAGGGATCTAACCAAGCACTTAAACGGTTCAATATTTTTGTCGGTGCGAGTTGTGTTGTCATTGGTAATGGGTAATAGGTAATGGGTGATGGGTAATAGGTAATGGGTAATTGGTAATTGGTGATGGGTAATGGGGATTGGGGATTAGGGATTGGGGAATTGGGGATTAGGGATTGGGGAATTAGGAATTGGGAATTAGGAATTGGGAATTGGGAATTGGGATTGGGGAATTGGGATTGGGGATTAGGGATTAGGAATTGGGAGAAAAATAACTCATCCGTTACATCAGTTAAAAATCCGAACCTTCTCCCCTATCCCCAGTCACCAATCCCCAGTCACCAATCCCCTATCTCTTAACTTAAATGTAAATTGACAAAAAGAGTCATTAAAAAAGTTAATTGTGCCGCTAAGAAGACTAAATAAATAACAGCCCTTGGCTGGAAAATTGATAACATTAAACCAATTCCTTTAATATCAATCATTGGCCCAAATACCAAAAATGCTAACAACGAACCACTGGTAAAAGTAGAGGCAAAAGATAACGCGAAAAAAGAATCAACCGTTGAACAAATCGAAACAACGGAGGCTAAAATTAACATCGCGATAATCGAAGAAACTGGCCCTTGCCCTAGGGCTAAAATCCACTCACGCGGAGTTAACACTTGAATCGCAGCCGCGATCGCGCTTCCCAAAACCAAAACCCCCCCTAAATCTCGAAATTCCTGTACCATACTATTTAAAAGTGCTCGTAAACGGGCTGAAGTAGGCGGCAAAAATAAAGAAGAATCAGCCGTTTTATCATCGTCAATCATACCACTTTCCACTTGCCAAAGAGGAATAGATTCTAATCGCATTGGCCCCCCCGGTTGCCCTAAAATAAATGTACCTGATTGTAATAAAGGAGAACCGGAAACCGTAGCTAATTGTGCCTCGTTTCCCGAAGATTCATGGATAGGTAATAAACGCGCGATCGCGGGTTGTAAAATCGGCTTTAAATCGGTTTGAACACTAAAAACCCAACCGAGGAAAGTCGCGATGATCAGAGAAAAAAGCACCCGAAAAATGACAATTTCCGGTTGATCGCGAAAAGCAGTCCAAGTCGCCCAAATCACAATAGGATTAATCGTCGGCGCGGCTAATAAAAATCCGATCGCGACGGGAGCGGCAACCCCTTGCATCAATAAACGACGCGCTACAGGAACATTACCACATTCACACACCGGAAAAAAACAGCCCATGACACTACCCACCAAGGCACCCAACACAGGATGACGCGGCAGTAAAGTCACCAATTTACGTTCATTTATGAAACAAAGGAGGATACCAGAAAATAAAACCCCTAACAACAAAAAAGGGATCGCTTCCACCAATAAACTGAGAAACAGCGTAAACGCGTTATTGAGTTGATTTGTCAGCGTCGATTCCATCCGTCTCCTATCTCGTTGAGCTATTTTTGTCGCACTTAATCTGTATTATTATACCAAATTCACCCCAACCTTAAGATTACCTTAAACCTCCTCGGAGCTATCCCCTTGTTTCGCCATCCCCTCCATTTCCTGCTGCGCGATCGTCTCTCAAAATTAATATTGTTTTAATCCTTGTGGTAGAGCAAATATGCTTACAGTAAAGAAAAGGAAATTCTAAAAAGTCCTGAAAGTCTTTTAGTACATGGATTTTTTCATCAATGGAAAAACTGATTAACCTCAAATACCCGGTATCCTTTATTTGTCCTAAGCCTTTGTACCTTTTTCTTACCACTTGATGCCCCGAAAAAGGTTAACTAAAGGTTAACAAATGTTTATTTTTTCAGCAATTATTAAATAATACTAAAAAAAATAACGACTTGTCAAAAATGTGATTATACTTTAGAATAAAAGCAAGAAAAATACTCTGTCCTCCGAGGTTAAAGAAATGTTTAATGCTACCTTCACGGAAACAAAAGAACTTGCTATCATACCAGAAGAAACCTTAGAACTTCGCTTAGATTCAAGTCTGAAAGAACTCTCATTGTATCAAGCAGAAGTAGATGTCCGCGAACCCGGAGGCACACTCGGTTGTCTTTTGGAGGAAAATCCCCTATTACCCGGAGTTATTTTAACCGAGAATCAGAAATTTTATGGCATGATTTCCCGACAAAAATTTCTGGAATGTCTTAGTCGTCCCTTTGGCAGAGAATTGTTTTTAAAACGTCCGATTAAAGCCTTATATAATTTTGCCAAATCGGAATTTTTATTAATTCCTAGTGATACATTAATTGTCTATGCTGCCCGTCGCTCTTTACAGCGATCGCCGGAATTAATTTATGAGCCGATCGTCGTGCAGATATCCCCGATGGATTATCGGATTCTTGACATCCCGCAATTATTAGTAGCCCAATCAAAAATACACGAAGTCGCGACAAAAGTAATACGTCAACAAACCCAATCTCAACTAATCCAAACGGAGAAATTAGCAAGTTTAGGCCAATTGCTCGCGGGAGTTGCCCATGAAGTCAGAAATCCTGTCACTTGTATCATCGGTAATGTAGATTTTTTAGACACCTACTTCAAAGATTTATTGCAGTTAATCTCGACTTATGAGGAACAACAAGAAAACAGAAATGAAAAAATTGAGAAAGTTAAAGAAGAGATAGAATTTGATTTTTTACAAGAAGATTTGTCGGAAATTATTCAAAGTATGCGGGAAGGATCGCGACGTTTAAAAGAACTTGTCTCTAGTCTGCATAGCTTTTCGCATATTGATGGTGGTAATCATAAACAAGCCGATATCCATGAATGTCTTGAGAGTGTTTTCTTAATTCTCAAAAATCGTCTAAAACGGGGTATAGAAGTCATTAAAGACTATGGTGAATTGCCCCCTATTTATTGTTATTCAGGTCAATTAAGCCAAGTTTTTATGAATCTCATTTGTAATGCTCTTGACGCGATCGATGAGCAAAAAGAACAAGGAGATTTTCAGCCCCAAATTACAATTCAAACCGAACATCTATCTTCAAAAGATAATCAGAATGATTGGATCGTTGTCCGTATTTCTGACAATGGCGTGGGAATGCCCAAAGAAATTCAAAATCGCATCTTTGATATGTTTTTTACTACCAAACCCGCGGGAAAAGGGACGGGTTTAGGATTAGCGATTACCCATCAAATTGTCACCGAAAAACATGGTGGTAAATTGAAATTTCGTTCCGAGCGCGATCGGGGTACAGAATTTGAAGTTTTCTTACCTGTGATGTCAAAATGACAAAAAAACTCTTGACGAGGTTGCCATAATGTGATAAAAGAGGAGAACAGTTAGACCCTATAATACAGTGAGAAGTCACTTCTACTCTGAAAACTCTGAAGCATATTTGTCCGAAGGGAGTAATCAAGATTTATCATTAGAATCAACTCTTAGTGATTTACCCCTTTATGATTTGACAATTTCTACCCAAGAATTAGGTATCACCTTCGTCAAAATATTGGAAAAGTATCCCCTATTACCGGGTGCAATCTTATTAAATGATGAGAAATTTGTCGGGATACTTTCTCGTCAGAGATTTTTAGAATATTTAATCCGCCCTCAAGGGTTAGACATCTTTTTATCACAACCATTAGAGGTAGTCTATAGTTATGCTCGCACTTTTATGTTAATGCTTTCTGAAGATACCCCAATTTTAACAGCTTCTCAGTTAGCCTTACGTCGAGCACCGGAATTACAAGGGGAACCCATCGTGGTAAAACTAGCATCAAACGCGTATCAATTATTAGATATTCATACCTTAAATATCGCGTCATGGCAAATTCGGGGAATTGAAACCCAAGTGAGGTATGAAAAGACACAAGCGCAAATGATCCAGAGTCAAAAAATGGCAAGTTTAGGGCGTTTAGTGGATGGAGTCGCCCATGAGATTTTAGATCCCGTTGGTTTTATTTGGGGAAATCTCACCTATGTCGATAATTATACCAAAAGTTTAATGGAATTAGTAGCTGTTTACGAGAAATATTTTACCCAGTCTATTCCAGAGATATCGGAGATTAAAGAAGAAATAGACTATGATTTTTTACAGGAAGATTTACCGCGGACTTTGGGGAGTATTAAGGCAGGAGCCGAGCGTTTAAGTAAGTTAGCTACGGGGTTACAAAATTTTTGTCATATTGATGAAGTCCACCCTAAACCCGCGGATTTACATACCTTAATTGACGGTATTTTATTGCTTTTAAAAAGTCGTTTAAAAGGGGAAATTAAAGTGATCAAAAATTATGGTTATTTACCTCCTATTCCTTGTTATTCTGGGCAACTGCATCAAGTTTTTATGAATATTTTAAGTAACGCGATCGACGCGCTAATTAATGACGCGGTATCGCAAAAATTTGCCCAAGAGTTTCCCGAAATGATTAGTCAAAAAGAAAAACAAAAACCTTGTATAGAAATAACAACCACGGTTTATCAGCCCGAAACGCCCATTGATCCCGAAAAACCCGATAGCCGTTGGGTTTCTATTAAAATTGCGGATAATGGTCCGGGAATGTCCCTAGAAACACGACAGAGGATTTTAGAATCTTTTTCCACGAAAAAACGGGCTCAAAAAGAAACGAGTCTCGCGGTGAGTTATCAAATTGTCACGGCTAAACATGGGGGGGTTTTGCAGCTTATTTCTCCCTATATTTCCTCTGATACATCTGAGGCGAGAGGAACGGAATTTGAGATTTTATTACCTTTGGTTTAAGGTTTTTTACTACTTTTTGGGAAAATTAATCACAAAGCTACAAAGGCACAGAGGAGACAAAGGGGGGTTATTTTCCATCACTTTTTTGTTACAGAAAGAATGAAGAGAAAAAACCTGATGGTAAAAGCTTAAGGAATGAAAAATCAATAAAGTAGTGCAGGCATCTTGCCTGCTTTCGGGCACTTATAGTCATTTCAACGTATATTGAGAAATAAAAAAACAGTCACAGTAATAATTTGCTAGATTTAACCCGTCTCATTTTTATTTGGAATGACTATACACCACCAAGGCACTAAGGCACTAAGGAAGAAGGGAGAAGGAATTCTGAGGAAGTAATACACCACCAAGGCACTAAGGCACTAAGGTAGAAGGGAGAAGGAATTCTGAGGAAGTAATACACCACCAAGGCACTAAGGCACTAAGGTAGAGGGACTTCCTCTGCAGGAATTCCTCAGAAGTAATATAATCATTTCAACGTATATTGAGAAATAAAAAAAACAGTCACAGTAATAATTTGCTAGATTTAACGCGTCTCATTTTTATTTGGAATGACTATATGGGCTGCACTACCAACCCAATAGTCAAGTTTTTTAATTTCCATTCCTGAGCACGATCGCGCCAATGTCTCATTTTAGTAACACTGGCAGGAAGCCCGGTGACAAGCTGGATGCTTATCCTACTTTATGTGATTGAAATGCGTCGTTTCTTCCCTCTTCCCTCTTCCCTCTTCCTTCTTCCTCTCCTTCCTCTCCTTCCTCTCCTTCCTCTCCTTCCTCCCCTCCTCCCCCTCTTCCCCCTTTTCC
>JBEDKD010000438.1:0-4766 GCA_041172365.1 Cyanobacteriota bacterium
CACGTCTTCACCCAGGACAAAGACGGAGGGATCGCGTGCCATTTCTTCATCTATGGCGGCGCGAAGTGCGTTAAATAGTAAGGTTTCTGCCATCTGACTGTGATATTTGAGGAGGGCCAGACTAGAATCTTAACCTTTTTTTGACACTATCGGAGCAAGGAAGAAGGAAGAAGGAAGAGGGAAGAAGGAAGAAGGAAGAGGGAAGAAGGAAGAGGGAAGAAGGAAGAGGGAAGAAGGAAGAGGGAAGAGGGAAGAAGGAAGAAGGAAGAAGGAAGAAGGAAGAAATTTAACGGTTAACTGTTAAGGGTTAAATTTCTTTCATTACTTATTAACCTTCCTTCTATTATTTAGTAAGAGTAAACCATTCCGCGATCGGACCTAAAGCTAAAACGGGGAAAAAAGTTAAGGCTCCCAAAATTAAAATCACACCCGCGGTTACACTGGTAAATAAAACTGAATCAGTGCGAAGAGTTCCAATAGTTTCGGGTACGGGTTGTTTATTCGTGAGACTATCAGCTAATAACAATAGAGCAATAATAGGAATATACCGCCCTGCTAATAGACTTAAAACCGTTGTGAGATTCCACCAAATGCTATTATTTCCTAATCCTGAAAACCCGGAACCGTTATTGGCAGCAGCAGAAGTATATTCATAAACTACCTGAGTTAATCCATGAAATCCGGGGTTACTAATTCCGGCTAAAGTGTCAGGAAAGGCTAAGGTAATCGCACTGGGAATTAAGATCGCGAAGGGATGAACTAAAAGAATAACACTTGCTAAAACTATTTCATATTTTTCGATTTTACGTCCTAAAAATTCCGGGGTTCTACCCACCATTAAACCTGTGAGAAAAACCGTCAAAATTAGGAAAACAAAAAGGTATGCTGTTCCCGTACCTTGCCCACCCCAAACAATTTGCAGAAACATATTAAACAGAGTGACAAAACCCCCTGTCGGCATAAAAGAATCAAGCATCCCATTGACAGCACCGCACATAGTCGCGGTTGTTGTGACAGCCCATAACGCGCTTTGTGCCCAGCCAAATCTTACTTCTTTGCCTTCTAAATTAGGTTGTTGATTTCCTAAGAAAGAATTGACTAAGGGATTTCCTTGGACTTCGCCAATGGCTGTAATAAAAATCAGGACAAGATAGATAATAAATACCATCCCAAAAAGTCGCCATGCTTGTTTTTTATTATGGGCAAAAATGCCATAGGTGTGAATCATCGCGGCAGGGATAATTACCATCGCGAGGGTTTCGATTAAATTGGTAAAACCATTGGGATTTTCTAGGGGATGAGCGGAATTAGCATTAAAAAAACCACCCCCATTTTCTCCCAATTGTTTAATGATTTCAAAATGCCCGATCGCGCCTCTTGGGATAACTTGAGTCGCCCCTTCCAAGGTAGTCACGGTAATGGGGGCCCCAAAGGTTTCGGGAATACCCGCCATGATTAATAATAAACCACCAATTAAAGAAAGGGGGAGTAAAATTCGAGTGATGGAAAGAATTAAATCCACATAAAAATTACCAAGAGGTTTTCCGGTTAAGCCCCGAATAAACGCGATCGCGACGGCAATTCCTGTCGCGGCTGATGTGAACATTAAAAAACCTAATGCTAAGGTTTGAGAGCCATAACTTAATGTCGTTTCTCCTCCATAATGTTGTTGATCCGTATTGGTTAAAAATGAGATGGTTGTATGTAGTGCTAAATCCCAATTAGGAGTAGATAAACCCGTAGGATTTAAGGGGAAAATTCCTTGGAGCATCAGCATTAAATAAACAAATATCCCCATCGCGAGATTACTATAAAGTAAGGCACGGATATATTGCCATCCCGTCATCGAATCTTGACGGATATTCCCCAGGGAATAGATTAAGTTTTCAATCGGAGCCAATACGCGATCGGCTATTTTATTTTCCCCTTGAAAGACTTGGGCGATATAAGAGCCCAAGAAAGGTGAAACGATCGCGATAATAACCAGAGTCAAACCTATTTGCAGAAATCCTTGTAACATAAAAGGAAAAAAGTGTATAATCCGAATTAACGGGTGAAACCCGTGGCGATAAATTGATTAATCGTCTAGTTATGTTTCAAGGATAACTATACTCAAATATCTGCGATTTAACAATCCATCCCTTGATATAAATATTAGCTTAACGATTAGTCTAAGATTATATATATTTTTTGATAGAGAGTAAAGTAACCTTCGATACAGGAATCTATATCTGGAGATATAGATTCTGTCTAAACACTTTTCTGAATATAGAGAAGTCTCATCCATGAATATAAAATAGTGAACCCCCTATTTTTCTAGGCTTGATTGGCAATTCTCGTGACTACAATGAAAAATCATTTATCCTACTTTTAGCTTTAATTATGTCTCCCCATTTTGCCATCCCCAAAATATTAAAATTCGTCTCAGATTCGCTCCCAAATCCTGGGTTAATTCTCTGCTCCTTTGCCCTTTTTATTATCTTAGATTTCGCCACACCGCCCGAGTACATTTTTAGCTATTTTTATACAGTAACTATTCTCATAACTAATCCCAGAAAGCGTGGGTTTGCCAAATTTGTAATAACGTTATTTTCCATTTTTCTTACCTTATTAAATCTGGTCATTTCTGATCCCAATAAAATTGTATTATCTACCGTAGCAAATCGTTTAATTGTGGTAATTGCCTTAGCTGTAACCGCGTGGTTAAGCGAGCGCAATCAACATTATCAAGACAGAATCGCGCAGGCTCAAACCCAATTACAATCCCAACAAAAATTAACTCAAATGCGCGAAGATTTTGTTTCCACCTTAAGCCATGATTTAAAAACCCCATTATTAGGAGCCATTGAAACCATAAATGCCTTTAAACAAGGGAATTTTGGAGAAGTGACAACCCCCCAAGAAAAAGTCTTAGAAACCATGACGCGATCGCATCAAATGAGTTTACAATTAGTAGAAACATTACTAGATGTTTATCGCATAGATGCCGAAGGATTAAAATTACAATTATCACCGATAAATTTAGTCGATATTGCCGAAAATGTTATTATATCCTTAAGAGAATTATCCGCCTCACGACGAGTTTATATTAATATTAGTTATGGCAACTCAGATTTTCGTCGTACCCTATGGGTAAAAGGAGATTTATTGCAACTTCAACGAGTTTTTTTCAATTTATTAACTAATGGTATTAATCATTCACCGAGAGGGGGAAAAGTCGAAATTATCATGGAATCAGATCCCACTAATCATATAGTAAAAATCCTTGATCAAGGGGCAGGGATTAGCGAAAATGACTTCCCCCTGTTATTTGAACGATTTTATCAAGGATATCGCGATCGTCAAGCCAAAGGAGCCGGTTTAGGATTATATTTATCCCGTCAAATAATTGAAGCCCATCATGGTATAATTTGGGCAGAAAACCGTTTTCCTAACGGAGCCTTATTTGCCTTTTGCCTTCCGGCAATTCCCCCCTATGAAACCTAATGCTCCCATCAGAATTTTATTAGTTGAAGATGACGAATTATTTCGCCTGGGTTTACAAACCAGATTACAAAAAGAACCAGATTTAGAAATTATTGCCGAAGCCGAAGATGGAGAAACCGCGGTAGAATTAACCCAAGAATATTTACCCGATCTCATACTATTAGATATTGGTTTACCCGGAATTGGCGGCCTAGAAGCCTGTCGTCAAATTAAACAACAACATCCTGATATTCCCATTTTAGTATTAACTTCCCATTCTCAAAAAAACTTAATTGAACGATTAATTACTTTAGGAGTTCACGGATATTGTTTAAAAGGAATAGCCGCCGAAACCTTAATTTTAGCCCTTCGCTCCGTCGCCACGGGAGCCTCTTGGTGGGATAAAATTGCCACAACGGAAATTAGAGCCGCGCTCAGTAGTGTTGAACCTGTTAAAGTGATTAAAGAAGAAGTAACAGAAAATCCTTTAACCAAGCGAGAACAAGAAATTTTAGCTTTAATTGCCCTAGGAAAAAATAATCAAGAGATCGCGGAAAATTTATATATTTCCTCCGGCACAGTTCGTGTTCATGTTCATGCTATTTTACAAAAATTAGAAGTGCGCGATCGGACCCAAGCCGCGATTTTAGCAGTACAAAAAGGATTAGTTTCTCAATACCTCATCAATACCCCCCAAAATTCAGGGAATATTGATGAAGGAGCTAAATATAATACATAACATCCAACTGTCGTCTGGCATTACGTCTGTCTGTAAGATCTTGAAGGGTATATTTCTGTAAAACAGAATTAGCAATTTGACGCGACTCTTGCCACACTTCCCAAAGTACAGCACTTTCCACAGTTTTTGGAGGCACATTTTTCTCCGACTGTTCCAAATCAGAACCCTCCAAACAAGTCAAAATTTCTAAGATATTAATTTTCCAAGGCTCTCGCGCCAAAAAATAGCCCCCCTTCGCCCCCCGTTGACTGCGAATAATTCCAGCCCGTCTTAAAGTCGCTAATAATTGTTCTAAATAGCGATCGGGAATGTTTTGTTGAGTCGCAATTTGACGAATTTGCAAAGGTTCACCATCATTATAGTGAGCAGCTAACTCTAAGAGAGCCAAAATCGCGTATTCACTTTTACAGGAAAGTTCTACCATACTCAAATTTTATAATACCGCTTGGAAAAATCTAGGTAAATCTAGCAAAACTCCGCGGTGTAAGTTTCTTAAGCCTTCTTTCCTAGTAGGGGCGGGTTCACCCATATCTCTGCCACTAACAAATATCATTGGTTAACC
>JBEDKD010000439.1:0-5473 GCA_041172365.1 Cyanobacteriota bacterium
GGATTGGGGATGGGGGATTGGGTTTTCACCTAACACCTAAAACCGAAAACTTAACACCTAAAACTGAAAATTTAACACCTAAAATCTAAACCTAAACCCGAAGCAGTACCACCTAATCGCGAATATTTCCCACATTTAGTTAAGGAGAAAAGAGGATGACAAAAATTAGATTTGCTACGGTATGGCTGGCGGGATGTTCCGGCTGTCACATGAGTTTTCTCGACTTAGATGAATTTTTGTTTGATGTCGCCGAAAAAGTAGATGTCGTCTATAGTCCCGTCGGTTGTGATATTAAAGAATATCCTGAAAATGTAGATGTTTGTTTAGTAGAAGGTGCCGTCGCCAATGAAGAAAATTTAGAGTTAATTCATCTCGTTAGATCCCGCACAAAATTTCTCATTTCCTTTGGAGATTGTGCGGTAACAGCTAACGTACCCGCGATGCGAAATATGTTAGGAGGAACCGATCAGGTTTTGAAGCGCTCTTATTTAGAATTGGGGGATGTTACCCCTCAACTTCCTAAAGATCCGGGTATTGTACCCCCTTTACTTGATATGGTACGTCCTTTACATGAAGTGGTAAAAATTGATCTCTATTTACCCGGATGTCCACCCTCAGCCCAACGCATTAAAGATGCCTTAACCCCCTTACTACATGGTGAAAAACCTGTGATGGAAGGACGCGAAATGATTAAGTTTGGTTAATCATTAAGGGGTGGGCTAATAGGTAATAGGTGTTTGTCGGGCGCGATCGCGTGTTCTCTAATTACTCAATAGAAAAAAAGGGATCATCTCCGAAAATTAAACTACCCACAAATATCATCTATTACCTATTAGTAGGATACCAAATTGGGATGAACCCAACCAGCCCCTCAAGGGATAATCTTGAACCTCATTCTATTGAATGAAAACGCGACAATTCACCCAAAATACTACCTTTAGCCCTGAGCTATTAGGTGTTTACAATTCATAATCAAAAGAGAGGATATTATGGGAAAAACCGTTGTTATTGATCCGGTGACTCGCATTGAAGGCCACGCGAAGATTTCTATTTATTTAGATGACGCGGGGGAAGTAAATGATGCCCGTTTTCATGTAGTAGAATTTCGTGGTTTTGAAAAGTTTTGTGAAGGCCGTCCTTTTACAGAAATGGCGGGTATTACTGCCCGTATTTGTGGTATTTGTCCCGTGAGTCACTTACTGGCATCGGCAAAAACAGGTGATAAAGTTTTAGCAGTAAAAGTGCCGATCGCGGGAGAAAAACTGCGTCGGATGATGAATTTAGCACAGTTTACCCAATCCCACGCGTTAAGTTTTTTCCACTTAAGTAGTCCAGATTTTCTCTTAGGATGGGATAGCGATCCCGCGACTCGTAATGTTTTTGGTTTAATGGCAGCCGATCCTGACTTAGCGCGGGCGGGTATTCGTTTACGTCAATTTGGACAACAAATTATTGAGTTATTAGGAGCTCGTAAAATTCACGCGGCTTGGGCAGTACCCGGAGGGGTACGATCGCCCCTTTCCGAAGAAGGACGCGCTTGGATACGGGAACGTCTCCCAGAGTCTCGTCAAACCCTAGAAAGCGCGCTGAATTTGTTTAAACGTTTGTTAGATCAATTTAAGACAGAAGTCGAAAATTTTGGGGAATTTCCCTCACTATTTATGGGTTTAGTTGCCCCCAATGGAAACTGGGAACATTACGGTGGCCATTTGCGTTTTATGGATAGCGATGGTAATATTGTCGCCGATGGTTTAAGTGAAGATAATTACCGTGATTTTTTAGGGGAAGCCGTAGAAACTTGGTCCTATTTGAAGTTTCCTTATTATAAACCCTTGGGATATCCCGATGGGATTTATCGAGTTGGCCCCTTAGCACGCGTCAATATTTGCGATCGCATGGGAGTACCTCATGCCGATGCCGAGTTAATTGAATTTCGTCAACGGGCGGGAGCAAGAGTCGCGACATCATCTTTCTTCTATCATTATGCACGATTGTTAGAGATTTTAGCCTGCTTAGAATTTATCGAACAATTAGTCAATGATGATGATATTGCCTCTAAACGCTGTCGTGCCGATGCCGGAGTTAATCAATTAAACGCGGTAGGGGTAAGTGAAGCCCCTCGTGGTACTTTATTCCATGATTATCAGGTTGACGAAAATGGTTTAATTGAAAAAGTTAATCTGATTATTGCGACGGGACAAAATAATTTAGCAATGAATAAGACTGTTTCTCAAATCGCGAAACATTATATTCATAATAATGACATTGCTGAAGGTTTTTTAAACCGTGTTGAAGCGGGGATTCGTTGTTTTGATCCCTGTTTAAGTTGTTCCACCCACGCGATCGGGCAAATGCCTTTACAAATTGAATTAGTGGCAGCCGATGGCACTATTATCAATAAAATTGGTCGGGAATAGATATTAGGTGTAGATGTTAGGTGTTAGGTGTTAGGTATTAGGTATTGTTGTTAGGTGTTATTAGGTGTAGGTAAAAACTGGAAACCTAAAATCCAAAATCCCAAACCTAAAATTTGACACCTAACACCTTTTATCACTGAAAACCTACCACCTTGGAAAACTTAACACCTAACACCTAATACCTAAAGAAAATGCTAGAATATCCTCGTATACCACCTCAATCTTTTATGGTAATTGGTTATGGGAACCAATTACGAGGAGATGATGCCATAGGGCAATTGGTAGCTGACACGGTTGCCCAGTGGAATTTGTATCACGTCAAAACGAAAGCTGTTCATCAATTAATGCCAGAATTAGCGGAAGATTTAGCGACGGTGGATGCCGCGATTTTTGTTGATGCTTGTGTTGCTACAGACGAAGAATCTCTATTAAAGTTAGAAAGGATTTCTCCCGCGGATTCTTGTCGCATTATTATGGGCCATACTTCTAATCCGCGATCGCTTCTTGCCCTGACGCGTGCGCTCTATGATTATACTCCCCACAGTTGGTTAATTTCCGTACCGGGGATTCATTTTGAATTAAGCGATCGCCTATCACCCTTTGCGGAAAGAGGTGTCGCGGCAGCCATAGCCAAAATTGAGGAGATGATCAAATATCCATCTTTGTTTTATACTAGAGAGTGAGGTCTGTATCTACAGTTCCCAGAGATATTATACTAAAATTCCTGAAAACAAATATGTCTGAGATTTCACCACGCGATCGATATTCGGCATTAATTACTCAAATAGTCGAAATGACGATAAAGGGGCAAATTCGCTCGAAAGAGCAACTTTATCAAATGTTAGTAGAAAGTATTAACGCGGGGACGAGTGAAATTTTTGAACGTTGTTTAGGTGAAATACTTAACGATATTAACACAGAATTTGAGAGTTTAAAGAGTTCTCAAAATTTATTTTCTAGGGATAGTATTGAACTGAAACAAGCTAAATTAACTCGTACAGCGCGGGCGTTACAAAGTATTGAAAATGAATATAGTCGCTGGGAAAAGGAAAATAAAACTAAGGGTATAATTTCTCAGGCAACGCAAAAACTATTACAAGCGGAGGCTCAGGAACGCGTGCTGGTTTTTGTGGATATTATCGATCAGAATCATGATAATGCTTTAAATTTAGATCAATTACAACAACTGAGTCAAACTTTAAAACAAACCGCGGGTTTAACTAATAACACGGAAAGAGAAAATATCCTCAATATCGCGATCGGAATCGAACAGGGTTTAATGACATGGAAAAAATTAGAAGGGGATTTAATTAGTTGGATTTATGAATTAAGTAATAATGCAATGGGTTTTGAATTGAAAGGGGGAACCCAGGGACGACAACCTTGGGCAAAGTGGCTAAATTTATTAGCCACGACTAAGACAAAAACTACCCAGAAAAAAGAACAGTCTGGAATGGGATTTGGTTTTTCGAGTACCACTTTTGAGGAAGAAAAAACACCGGAAAATCTTTCCTTTTTGCAAGGATTATTGAAGACATTAGCCTCCGATGAGTCGATTTTAGAGTTTGCCGAAAGACAAGCTACTTTTGATATCAAAGCTTGGATAGAAGTCGCGATCGTCTTCCAATATTTACAACGGGGTTTAGTAGCTTGGTTTGAAAAACAACCCTATAATTCTCAATGGGGGAAAAACGCGTCTATTAGTATGTATCTCACCTTCGCGGTAGTTTGGTGTCAACTTTATAATGGATGTAATAACGCGTCTTCTCTTAATTCTCTGAGTCGTCAAGAATTAGGGAAATCTTGTTTTCAAGTGATGTTACAAATTTTACGGGCTTTTGCACAAAAAGATTATTTTCCCTTGTATGGCGGGATTTTTGCCTTATTTTCTCAAGAGGGTTTACGGGATACTATTAATTATTTAGATGAACCCTTGCGACAAGTAGAAAAGACTCAAGAAAAGGCGAGGATTTTAACTTTATTAGGGGTTTCTCAACGTATTATCGGACAATACGATCGCGCTATGTCTTTTCATCAGGAAGCCTTAGAAATAGCCAGAAATGCGGGCGATCGCGCTTGTGAGATAGCTAATTATAATCATCAAAGTCGGATTCATATCGCGCAAAAGAATTATACAGAGGCGATAAATGGGAGTCAACGGGCGTTAATTTTAGCCCGTCAAGGGGGGGATAAATTAGGAGAAGCGAATGCTTTAGTGAATTTGGGATATAGTGAAGTGTTTCAAGCCCAACAGATAGAAAGAATGGAGCCAGAAATTTACGAAAGCGCGATCGAATATTTGCAACGAGGGTTAAAATTATCGGAGAAATTAGAAGACGGACAAAGTTTAGCTTTATGTTATAATAGTTTGGGTATTGCTTATACCGTTTTAGGGAATGGAAAAGACGCGATCGAATATTTAGCCAAAGGCGCAGAAGCCGCCAGAATTTCCGGTGATTTATATTTACAAGGGTTAAATTTTGCCTATCAAGCCGAAGCCTTTTATGCCATGAAAGAAAGCGAGAACGCGATCGGGGTAGGTTGTTTAGGGATGTATTTATTAGAACAGATACACGCGAATGAGTGGCGAAATCCCGCGGCATTAATGATGATATTACAGGGACAATTAGGGGCTGATAATTTTAAGGGAGTTTTACAGAAATATCGCTCAACCATTATACAATATATTGGCGTTGATGGCTATGATTATTTACCCGAATTGTTGGAAAAATATCGACAATCCCTTGAATTTTAACGGCTATTCATTAAGTAGTGGGAATAAGACGCGATCGTGCCTCAGAAAACAAGAGCATCCTAAAGAAGCAAAAAAAACTGTAGTGGGAGCCTCTGGCTCCCTAGGGATCTCAGCACGAGTAAGACGCGATCGGGATCTAAGCACAAGTAAGACGCGATCGGGATCTAAGCACAAGTAAGGCGCGATCGCGCTCTTTACGATCAATTATTGCTGGTGTAAACCTTGAATTTCCTCAAGACTCAAACCCGTAGTTTGACTAATAGTTTCATGATCAAGCTTACCGATAAGCTGCTTGGCAATA
>JBEDKD010000440.1:0-3798 GCA_041172365.1 Cyanobacteriota bacterium
AGTAAATATTATCTTTTCTTTAATTTTTTCGATTTGGTCTCGGTGATTAAATTCGTTTAAATATTGTGACAAATAAGATACCGGTTTTTTTTCACTAGAATAGATAGCAGGTCTTTCCACCAAATTTTCCCATTTTTTTTCTAATCCCAGAGCATGACAAAAAGCAATAAATAGGTCTTCATCTAAACAATTTCCATCTAAAAAATATTTCCAGTTTCTATAAGTAACGCCATCGGTGCGAACGGCTGTCTCGTCATCCTCTATCAAATCAACAATTTCACGAATTGTAATTTTCTTTATTTCTTTATTGAGCGAATCTTGAAGGAAATTGTCAACAACTGATTGTGAGTTGATTTTCGTCGAGTGTTTTTGATCGTGGATAAAAACTTCAGGACTCATCATCCATTCCCTAAAACGTTTGATATTAATAATAGCTTCATCATCATCGCTCGGTAGATCAAACGCTTTCCTCACGGCTTTCCTAAACTGATATGTACTAGCTGCCATTAAAGCAGCCCAACATCCGTCACTATGTCTAGCCCAACCACTATTCTTTTTGCTGGCTTTCTCCTGTTGTCGCGTCTGAATCGTTTTTATCCCTTCGGGTGAAGCTTTGACTTTGACCATTATTGACCACTTTACATCACTTTACAGAGTTGGGTACACCTAGCCTGATCAAACCCTGATCAAGACTTTTCAACACCTGGTTGACAGGTTAACTTAGGTACAGGTTGAGGAGGAAAGGGTTAGCTGCCTTGATCCAAGCCCGATCGCGGCTTTACCTGATCCCCTCAGGCAAAAAAAACCGTTGACGGTCGATAAACAACCTAATCAACGATCTATCCATATAAAGCTATGACTATTTTACATCAATCAGATTCCCCTGAAACATGGGACCACGCCCTTGGGATTCAAATCCCCCTTGTCTTACCTGCCTTTAGCTCTATCGCGGAGATTGTGAAAGCGATCAGACTGTTTTCTTTGCTATTCAAAGGTTGCCGCGTGTGGGTGGAAGCGGGAACCTGGATCAACAACAAAGGGCATCTTGTTTGGGACCTCAACGTTTGGGTTAAGTCTTCCATGACTCGCCGCGACTTTGAGTTGAATTCTCTTGAAGTCAAAGAATTTGGAGCAAAAATGCGCCAAAAACTTCGTCAAGAAGCCGTGGTTTTGGAAATTAATAACAAGGAAATTTTCTTGTTGTTCTAAATTTAACCTCACGATCGCGCTACGGATAACAATTAAGCGCGATCGTTCCTTTCTCAGAGAAACACTGCATAAAAAAGAAGAACTAACGCGAATAAATAGATATAAGGAAGGAGGCACTACCCATGTTAAACTTCATCAAATCCATCTTCACACCTCAAGAAAGTACACAACCCGATTTACCTTATGAAAATCAAGAAGGAATAGTCGATCAAGCAATTTATCCCTATCGCAAAGGTCGAGTTTATTATAATGGCACTTGGTGGCCTGCTCGTTGCCCAGAAAATGTCACCCTCGCACCGGGGGAAGTTGTCGAAGTCATTTATATAGAAAATATCACAGTTTGGGTACGCCCTTTTTCCCCCTAGAAATAGGGACACGGCAGTGCCGTGTCCCTACCCTGGAAGACACGGCACTGCCCTGTCTCTACATTACTTCAAAGGAGTGAACTTCTAAAACTGGCCCGATCATGGCAAATGTCATTACATCCGATCGCGTTTCTCCAGTAATAGTTACTTTGAGGCCGGTTTTGCGTAACTCAGAGGGAGTCTTTTGGAGTTCATAAGTCTGTCCCGAATCACTGATTAAAGCCCAAACTCCGGGGCCTAATCCTTTCTTTTCTATAATACCTGTGACGGTGACACTCATATCGCTTTTACCTCAGATTTCAGGGCTAAATGAGCTAATCCGAAACAGAGTAAAGCATTGATAATGAGGAATAATTGGGAAGGTAAACCATAACCAAAACCCCAAACAGCAGGAGCTAAAAATGCACTTACTCCTAAACAACTCGCGACACCTAAACAGGAACCGATCGCGCTCCATTTCCACTCTTTATGGCCAAGGAATAACGCGATTAAAATGAAAGGAATTAAAACACTCGCAAAAATGGGATTTAACATCGAACTTCCTTGAATCGCACCCCCTAATTCAGGGATCGAACTTCCCATTACTCGTAGGGGCCATTGTGGCAGGTCAAAAATGTATAATCCACGGAGGAAAAATAAACCAGAACTTCCGGCTATTAACCCCCAAGATAAATTCCAATTCCAACGGAAAGGAAAATAGTTTCGTAAAAACCAAGCTAATAGATAGGAGCCTAGTACCATCGCGATTTTTGGTAATAACGCGATCGCACCACCATCTATCCAAAAACGAGGATTTAGATAACCATTATCCCGTAACCAGCGGAAGAAATCACCAAAGGTAATTTGACCTTTTAATGCTAATTGCACCGCGGCAGAAGCATCTAATTGTCCTGCACCAAAATGATTTAAAGGATCTTCTTGAACCACTCTTGCTGACTGTTGTAAAACTGTCAATATTTCATCAGGATTTTTGACACCACTGGCCTTAATTAAAGCCGCGACTCCCGCGACATGGGGAGCGGCCATACTCGTACCTTGATAGCCTTCAAAAACGGATTCTCCTGTTTCTGGATCAATGGTATTTTGGAGAATTTTACCCGCCTCTGAGCCCCCCGGAGCACCGATATCGACACCAGCACCATAATTAGAATAAGGGGCTTTTTCGCCATCGGGACCGAAGGCAGAAACACCGATTACATGAGGATAACGGGCTGGATATTCCGATGAATTTTGACCGGAATTGCCCGCGGCCGCGATAATAACTACTCCTTTATTATGGGCATAGTCAATGGCTTCTTTCATTAGGTAATTTTCGCCACCTCCACCGAGACTCATGTTAATGACATCGGCTCCGTTATCCGCGGCAAATTTAATAGATTCGGCGATATCTGAAACGGTACCACTGCCACTTTCACTTAATACTTTTAATGGCATTAAATTTGCTTGATATGCAATGCCCGTGACTCCAAAATTATTGTTAGTTGATTGGGCGATTGTTCCCGCGACGTGAGTACCATGTCCATTATCATCGGTGGCTTCTACTCGATCATTTACGAAGTCATAACCGGGGACAAATTTTGTTTCTTTTAAGTCGGGGACTTGGCTAATTCCTGTGTCAATTACGGCAACTGTTATGCCATTCCCTTTGGTTTCATTCCAAGCATTTTCGACGTTAATGCTACGGAAGTTCCATTGTTTGTTATATAATGGATCATTGGGAACTTCAGACTTCTGATAAATGTAGTTAGGTTCGATGGTTTCTGTATCTTTAATAATGTCGGATTTTTTCAGGCTATCGAGTACAGCGCGATCGCCTTTGACGATATAAAGATTGTCCGTGGTGGAAAATTTACTGTTAAGATGGGGAGTGAGGTGATATTGTTGCGCGATCGCGTTAATATCTTGGGCGATTTTGGTACTACCCACATCTTCGCGGAAGTCTAACACAATGGAGTTATATGTGCCCGATGCACCCAGCCCAGGGAACGTCGCGATCGCCCACCCTAAGCCTATTATAAATAAACACAACAGCAAAAACTTTTTCATAAGCTTGCATCCCTTGGGAGTCTGATACTCTTTAGCATAACCTAATTTTACCAAATCGACTGGGTGGAAAATGGTAAGTCGGGTTTAATATGTGGCAAGTGGGTAAAAGTTTTGTACAATTAACTCGGTGCTCATAAATCATAATAAGGCAGAAGGCAGAAGGCAGACGGTTAACAAG